>JAKDKI010000182.1 GCA_030453435.1 Kocuria sp. | reverse complement strand
TGGGCAAGACCAACTCCCCCGAGGATTTCCAGCAGCTCTACCAGGACGTCACCGAACGCATTTTCGACGAGTTCGACGATGACACCGTGGTGCATCCCGGTCACGGCAAGCCCACCACCATCGGTGCCGAGCGCCCGCACCTCGAAGAATGGAAGCAGCGCGGCTGGTGACTTCGCCCGCACGACAGCGTGACCCCGCGGCCGCCACCGCTGACCGTGCCGCCTACGTAGCGGTGCTGGTCTTCCCCGTACTGGTGCTTGCCGGTGGTGCCGCGGGATATTTCTTTGCCCCGACCGTCCAGCAGGCCTCCGGTTGGACCAACACGTTGCTGGGGCTGGTGATGTTCGGCATGGGCCTCACGCTGCGTCCCCTGGATTTCGCGTTGGTCGTCAAACGGCCCGTGCCCATCCTGGTGGGCGTGGCAGCCCAATACATGGTGATGCCGTTGCTCGCGCTGTTCGTGTGTTGGATGCTCCAACTACCACCAGAAATTGCCGCGGGCGTGATCCTGGTCGGCTGCGCTCCGGGCGGTACGTCCTCCAACGTGGTGTCTTTCCTGGCTCGCGGCGACGTGGCCGTCTCGGTCACCATGACCTCAATTTCCACGCTGTTGGCGCCGCTGTTGACTCCGCTGCTCACTTTGTGGCTCGCGGGTCAGTACATGCCCCTGGACGGCGGTTCCATGGCCATGTCGATCGTGATGATCGTGCTGATTCCCGTGGTCGCGGGAATCGTGGTGCGCTTGGTGTTGTCTGGATTGGTCGAGCGACTGCTCCCCGTCTTGCCGTGGCTGTCGGTCCTGGGGATCGCGGCGATCGTGGCCATCGTGGTCTCCGGCTCCGCCGACAAGATCATCCAGGCGGGTTTGCTGGTCCTGCTCGCGGTCGCGATCCACAACATGCTCGGCTATACGTTGGGCTACCTGATCGGCCGCTTCACGGGCCAGCCGGCTTCGGTCCGCCGGGCCACCGCCGTGGAAGTGGGCATGCAGAACTCCGGTTTGGCCGCCGGCCTGGCCGCGCAGTACATGTCCCCGCTCGCCGCCCTGCCCGGCGCCGTGTTCTCCGTCTGGCACAACTTGTCCGGCGCGGTTTTCGCGTTGCTGTGCCGCCGCGCGGATACTCGCGCCGCCGCTCGTTCAGTTTCTACCGACGACGACGCTCGCGCTGGTTCCTGATTGCCCGGTCTATGACTGTCGGCGGGTATGGATAGGCTTGCGGTGATGAAACTCCTGGACGCCCTTGCCCCCGAACTCTCCGCCCCCGGTCACCACTACCTGCGCGGGGACTTCGCCTCTAACCCGCTCAGCGACGATGAGATCTACGAGGGCTTCCTCGGGTGGATCTCATCTCGGGACATGGAGCTGTACCCCGCCCAGGACGAGGCCGTTCTGGAGGTCGCCGGGGGTTCGAACGTCATCCTGGCCACCCCCACCGGTTCCGGCAAGTCCACCGTGGCCGTGGCGGCACATTATGCCGGTCTGGCCCATGGTCAGCGGTCCTACTACACCGCCCCCATCAAGGCCCTTGTGTCGGAGAAGTTCTTCGACCTGTGCGACATCTTCGGCGCGGAGAACGTGGGCATGGTGACCGGCGACTCCTCGGTCAACCAGGACGCTCCCATCGTGTGCTGCACGGCCGAGATTCTCGCCAACGTGGCACTGCGCGAAGGCCCGGACGCGGACGTGGGCGTGGTGATCATGGACGAGTTCCATTTCTATTCAGATCCGCAGCGCGGTTGGGCGTGGCAGGCGCCGCTCATCGAACTCCCCCAGGCGCAGTTCGTGCTCATGAGTGCGACCCTCGGCGATGTCACTCGGATCGAGGAGCGACTCACGGAGGTCACCGGTCGTGACACCAAACTGGTCACCTCCGCGGACCGCCCGATCCCACTGCACTACTACTACTCCGAGCGTCCCATCCACGAGGAGCTCGAAGACCTCTTGAGCACTCACCAGGCCCCCGTGTACGTGGTCCACTTCTCCCAGCTCCAAGCCGCGGAGCAGGCCCAGAGTCTCATGTCCGTGGATGTGCTGACCAAGGAGGAGAAGCAACGAGTCTCCGAGCTCATTGCGGGCTTCCGGTTCTCGGCAGGGTTCGGCAAGACTCTCAACCGTTTGGTCCGCCATGGCATTGGCGTGCATCACGCGGGCATGTTGCCCAAGTACCGCCGGCTCGTCGAACAGCTTGCACAGACCGGCCTGCTCAAGGTCATTTGCGGCACAGACACCCTGGGTGTCGGTATCAATGTGCCTATTCGCACGGTGCTCATCACGGCATTGTCCAAATTTGACGGTGAACGTACGCGCCGCTTGAGCGCGCGTGAGTTTCACCAAATCGCAGGGCGTGCCGGCAGAGCCGGATACGATACCGCGGGCACCGTGGTGGTTCAGGCTCCCGAACATGTCATCGAAAACGAACGGGCCATGGCCAAGGCCCGCGCCAAGCACGGCGACGATCAGAAGAAGCTGCGTCAGGTCACCAAGAAGAAGCCGCCGCAGGGCTTCGTCTCCTGGAGCAACAAGACCTTCGACGCTCTGGTCGCCGCCCAGCCCGAGCAACTGACCTCCTCCTTCACCGTGACGCACTCCATGGTGCTGAATGTGCTGCAGCGGTCCGGGAACAACCTGGCTGCCGGTTATCACCTGCTCAGCAATATCGACGAGGCGCATCCCCGCAAGCGCGCCCTGCTGAAGCAGGCTCTCGCGATCCTCCGGGAGCTCATTCGGGCGGAGGTGGTTGTTCGACTACCCGAACCGGACGACACCGGCCGTCGGTACAAGGTTACGGTTGAATTGCAGGAGAACTTTGCGCTGAATCAGCCGCTGTCTCCGTTTGCACTGGCTGCTCTCACCATCCTGGATCCCGAGTCGGAAACGTACGCGCTCGACGCCGTTTCCGTCATTGAGGCGACACTCGAGAAGCCCCGGCAGGTGCTCAACCTGCAGGAGAAAAAGGTCAAGGGTGAGGCCTTGGCCATTATGAAGGCGGACGGCGTGGAGTACATCGAGCGCATGCGCGAACTCGATGAGATCACCTATTCCCAGCCCCTGCGTGAACTGCTGGAGAAGGCCTTCGAGACCTATTCCAGTTCCGCGCCGTGGGTTTCCCAATTCGAGCTCTCCCCCAAGTCCGTGGTGCGGGATATGTACGAACGCGCCATGACCTTTGGCGACTACATCCAGTTCTACGGGCTGGCTCGCTCTGAGGGCATCCTGCTGCGCTACCTCTCGGATGCCTACAAGGCACTGCGGCAGACCGTCCCCGTGGACGCCACCACGGAAACGTTGACCGACCTGATCGAGTGGCTCGGTGAAAGCATTCGCCAGACGGACAATTCCCTGCTCGACGAGTGGGAGAAATTGGCCTCCGGTGAGGAGTCCCCCATGGGCACCAGTGCCGACTCGCTCGAAGAACTCGTCGAGGAGCAGCCCGAAGGGGTTACCCGCAACACCCGGGCCTTCCGCGTCATGGTGCGCAATGCGATGTTCCAGCGTGTCGAACTGTTCGCACAGGAGAAAGAGAAAGTGCTCGGGGCCCTGGACGAGGCTGCCGGGTGGGATCGTGATCGTTGGGCGGATGCCATGGACGCGTATTTCGACGAATACGACGACATCTACACGGACGCTCAGTCCCGTGGGCCGGCGCTGATCCGCATCGATGAGAACCCGGAAGGGCTCAGCGGCTACTGGACCGTGGCACAGGTCTTCGACGATCCGGAAGGTCATCACGACTGGGGCATCAATGCCCGCGTGGACCTTGCCGCCTCCGACGAGGACGGTTTCCCGGCGATACTTGTCGACAACGTGGGCAACATCGCGGAAACGGGTCGCAGCTGACCATCATCGTCGGCAATATGCAGCTCTTAGTGCATATATGGAGAGCATGCAGTACAAACCGCATGTAGCATGGCGGCAGACGAAACCGGCTACGAACTGACTGCGAGGATGAGGGCGTGTACGCACTGACCGTGGATCGCCGGGCCTCCCGTGAGGACCCCGAGTCACTGGCGATGCTCGAGCATCGTGACCGTTTCGCGGCCGCGTTTCCCAAAGCGCGCTTGGACTGGCAGATCAGCGCGGGCGACGAGCTTCAGGCTCTCTACGAGAACGCGGGAGACACGCTCACCGTGCTCCTTTCCCTTGCCGACGAGGGTGAGTGGCACGTGGGCCTGGGCATCGGGCCAGTGACTACTCCTCTTCCGGACAACGTCAACGAAGCCACCGGTTCCGCTTTCGTATCCGCGCGCGAGGCCGTCAGCGCCTCCAAGGAAAGTGGATATCCGGCCGTACGCGGGTCGGAGTGGGCTTCCCACGCGCAGGCCGTCCTTGCCCTCGCATGCGCCGTGCGAGAACGCCGGACGGACACAGCCCGGGAAGCAACAGATCTGGCCGAACAGGGCTACACCCAGCAGCGGATCGCCCAGGAACTGGACATCGCTCAATCCTCGGTCTCACGCAGGCTGTCTTCGGCTCTCTGGAGCCAGGAGCACTCCGTGCACCCCACGATTCTCACGTTTCTCGAACTGGCCAACGACCGCTCGGAGGACCGGTGAAGATCTCCCGTATTTTCCTGGACGCCGTCCTACCGGCAGTCCTGGTCTTGACCACCATCGTGTGGACGGCCATGGCCGGTACGGTTCCCCGTGAATGGGCCTACCCGGCGCTACTCGTGGCGGGAACGCTCTCCGGGGACCTCGTGGTGCGGTGGGTCTTCAACCTGGCCGATGTGTCCAGCGAACGCCCCTCACCCGGCCCCAATCCTTGGAGCAGCCAAGAACCGCCGGCTGAACCGGTCACTCCCCCGTTGCGAGGTGGGTTGGTCATTGGCTTCCTGGAGCGGGCGGCCACCATTACCTCACTTCTGACGGGTCACGTGGCCGGCATCGGTGTCGTGGTGGCGGTGAAAGGTCTGGCCCGCTACGGGGAATTCACCAATGCACGGCAGCGAGAGCAATTCATCATTGGCACCCTGGTCTCGCTGTTGTGGGCCGCGCTCTTCGCCGGCGCGGCGCTGTGGTGCACCACGGACCCCGGTCCCTTCGGAGCGTGGCGCTCCTGACAAGAACGTCGCCCCCCCCCCACAGGGGGGGGGGGGGCGGGGGTTATAAAGGCCCCCAAACAAGCCGGG
>JAKDKI010000181.1 GCA_030453435.1 Kocuria sp. | reverse complement strand
AACGTTGGAGTAGGTGGACCCGGTGCCGATACGCTGAGCACGTGAAGGTTTTGGTAGTGGGCCCAGGCGGCCGAGAACACGCGATCATCAAGTCCCTGCTGGCAGATCCCAAGGTCAGCGAAGTTCATGCTGCGCCCGGTAACGCCGGGATCGCCCAAGATGTTCCGGTGCATCCCGTGAACGCCCAGGACCCGCAGGCGGTCACCGAGCTCGCGCGACAGCTGCACGCCGATCTCGTGGTTGTGGGACCCGAGGCGCCGCTGGTAGCTGGCGTGGGTGGCGCCCTGCGCGAGGCCGGGTTTCCGGTGTTCGGGCCCTCCAAGGACGCCGCACGCATCGAGGGTTCCAAGGCGTTCGCCAAGGAAATCATGGCTGCCGCCAACGTGCCGACCGCCCGCGCAGTGGCCACCTCGGACATGGCCGAAGTGCGCGAGGCCCTCACAGAGTTCGGCGCCCCGCACGTGGTCAAGGACGACGGCCTGGCCGCGGGCAAGGGCGTAGTGGTCACCAGCGAGCGTGACCGCGCGGAAGCCCACGCCCGCGAGTGCGTCGAGGCCGGCGGCTCCGTGGTGATCGAGGAATTCCTGGAAGGCCCCGAGGTCTCCCTGTTCGTCATCACGGATGGCGAACGAGTGGTGCCCTTGATCCCCGCCCAAGACTTCAAGCGCGTGCGCGACAACGATCAGGGCCCCAATACCGGTGGCATGGGTGCCTACACGCCTCTCGACTGGCTGCCCGAAGGCTTCACGGACGGGGTCGTCGAGCGTGTGGCACGGCCCGTGGTCGACGAATTACGACGCCGCGGCACACCTTTCACGGGCGTGCTCTACTGCGGTCTGGCGGTCACCAAGCGAGGTGTGCAGGTCATCGAGTTTAATGCCCGTTTCGGGGATCCTGAAACGCAATCCGTTCTGGCCATGCTCGAGTCTCCGCTCGGTGAGCTAATGCTCGACGCCGCCCAAGGGCGCCTGTCCGAGGACGGGGCACTGGAATGGAAATCCGGCGCATCCGTGACAGTGGTGCTCGCCGCACAGAACTACCCCGGCGCCCCGCGCAAGGGTGACGCCATCACCGGCCTGGACCAGGCCGAATCCGTGGAAGAAACTCACGTGATTCACGCCGGCACCGCCACCAATAACGCCGGTGACATCGTTTCCGCGGGCGGCCGCGTGTTGGCCGTGGTGTCCCACGGCGCAGATCTCAACGAAGCACGTGAGCGTGGATATCGTGGGATGGAATCGATTTCTCTCCCCGGTGCGCATTACCGCGGTGACATTGCGTTGGCTGCCGCCGAAGGTCGCATCACCCTCCCGACCACAGCTGAGGAGCAAGCATGAGTGAGCATCTCGCTCCACCCGAGATCCCCGGCTGGAAGCACGCCTATTCGGGCAAAGTCCGTGAACTCTACATTCCGGACGAATCCCGGTTGCGGGCCACCGGCGTGGCCATCAACGACAACGCGGAGTACCGGGCCGGATCCGTGCTGGTGCTCGCGAGTGACCGGATCTCCGCATTCGACCAGGTGCTGCCCACCGAGATCCCGAACAAGGGCACCATCCTGACCCAGCTGTCACTGTGGTGGTTCGAGCAACTCACCGGAATTCCCAATCACATTCTCACGACCGACGTTCACGAGTCCGTGCGCGGGCGTGCCGTGATCTGCAAAAACCTCTCCATGTTCCCGGTCGAGAACATCGTGCGCGGTTATCTGACCGGGTCGGGTCTCAAGGACTACAAGGCTTCCGGATCGATCTGCGGAGTGGAACTGCCCGAGGGCCTGCAAGACGGCGATCGGCTCGAAAGCCCCATCTTCACCCCGACCGGTAAAGCCGAATTGGGTGAACACGACGAACCCATCACCTTCCGGGAAATGGCGGACGTGGTGGGCAACGCGGTGGCTGATCGGCTGCGCGAACTGTCCCTCAATATCTACTTGGAGGCGGAGGAGATCGCCCGCGAACGCGGCATCATCGTGGCCGACACCAAGATGGAATTCGGGCTCGATTCTTACCGGGGCGCCATCACCCTGGGCGACGAAGTGTTGACCCCGGACTCCTCCCGGTTCTGGGATGCAGAGACCTACAAGCCGGGTCAAGCCCAGCCTTCGTTCGACAAGCAGTACGTCCGTGACTGGCTGCGTTCCGACGAGTCCGGTTGGGACGGCAACGGACCTGTTCCCGAGCTGCCGGAGGACGTGGTCGAGAAGACCCGTTCGCGCTACGTGGAGGCCTATGAACGACTCACGGGGCGGGCCTTCGAGCCCAAGGGCCCGTTCTTCGAAGTGGCGGGTCCCACGGAGTACTGAGCAGTCGGCGACAATGGGTCGATGACGTCTTGACCCTGCCTCCTGGGTGCCCCGGCTCGGGGCGGGCCAGCGGGGCCTAATCTGCAGGGACCGCGAAGTCCTCCGGGGGATCGTCCCACCGGGCGGCCCGCATGGCCACCTGCACCAAATGCGCGTCAGTGTCTTTGAGGGGAGTGCCCTCGGCCAGATAGTGCTCTCGAGCGGCGATCTGTAGGTGATCCGGCAGAGAGCCGTCCGCGCGCACGATGCGCCACCAGGCGACGTCGTCCCCGGCCAGACCGCGCGACATGATGCGCGCAGCGAGCCGGGGGGAACTCAGCCCCGCGAGCTCGGCCACATCACCGTAGGACAAAACCGCACCGGGCGGTACGGACAGGACCACGCTGCGAACCGCTCGGGCGGCCGCGTCTCCGGTGAGCGGGGAGTGTGAATCAGGCATCGCCGAAGGGGATCCGCACATCCAGAACCCAACGGCCGTCCTGAGGGCCGTAGGTGACATCACCGTTGAGCAGCGCAACACGCTCCTGGATCCCGTGCAAACCGTAACCGGAGGTCATCGGGTACTCGCCGTACTCCGGTCCGCGCGAATGCTGCAATTCATTCTCCGTGCGGACCATTACCGAATTGGCATCGCGGGTGAGGGACAACAAGCAGGCGGAGCCGGCCGGAGCGTACTTGATGATGTTGGTGGACGCTTCCTGCAGGATGCGCGCGGCGGTACCGCGCACGGTGGTCGGTAGCGTGTCAAAACCATCCAGGGTGTTCACCGTGACGGAGAATCCAGCCGCGGTGAGACTCGCGCTGAGGGAATCCAACAGGTTCTCCAAGGAGCCGGTGGTCAGGCCGGATGAGTTCTCGTTGCGGCTCACCGCTCCCGGTGATTCGCGCAGAATGTGCAGCAGCGTGCGCAGCTCCTGCAGACCGGACCGGGCCGCGTTCTCTATGGTGGAAATGGTTTCGTGCAACACCGCAGGATCGTTCTGGCGGTGGGATCCCGCGGCCTGCATGGTCACCAAAGTGAGTTCATGGGCGACCACGTCGTGGAGATCGCGCGCAAGCTCCAACCGTTCCTGCTCGCGCAACTGCTGGTGGGCGGCCTCAATGCTCCTCAGGCGTGTCTTGTTTTCGCGGTGCTGAATGACGAAGAAGCGCAGCGCCACACCAATGACCACGCCGACTACGAGTGGTGTACCCATGAGCCACAGAGCATCCGTGGTGCTCTCCACCACCACGGCCGTTATGGTCCATGTTGCGAGGACCAAGCTGTAGACCAGCGTCAACGTGCGCGGCAGCATGCTCACCGTGGCAATCGTGACGATCACCGCGCAAATGAGGGTGAACGCGTAACTGTGGGTGAACAACGCGAGGACGAGCGGGACCAGAAGGACCGTGCTCGCAACGCCCGGACGCCAAGCCACCAGGGCCAACGAACCGTAGCTCAGGATCATTTGAGCAGCTACCAGGACCGTGGTCGTGGCGGCATGATCCTCGGGCTCCAGCGCCCGAAGATCGTCGAAGAGCGCAATGGCAGCAAAGAGCACCAGCGTGACACGAAGCCAAACCGGCAGTGGACTGGTGCGGTTAAAACCCTCCCGCACGGAGGTGGATCCCGCTGGGACGGCGATTACCACCCGCCGCAGAGCTGGGGGAAGTAACGGCACACGACGCTACTGGGGCCCTTCTCCGCAGGACCCTGCTGAGCGCTCATGGCGGGGCCGCCCAGTGTGAACAGGAGGGAGCATGTGATCAGTGTGGCAGCGAGGGCCCGTTTGAAACTCGACAAAGAGCCAGTTTGGTCAGTATGGATGCGGGAAATGACATGAGGAGAGTTCATGCGATCAGTTTATGATCAGACTATGAGTTTGTGCACCCTTATTTTGGTAGATGACCATCCACTCATGCGCGATGCGTTGCGGAATTTATTCGACGCGGAGCCGGGATTTCAGGTTTTGGGTGAAGCATCGGAGGGTGCGGAGGCGGTTCAGAAGTGTCTCGAGCTGGATCCTGATGTGGTGCTCATGGATATCAGAATGCCCGGAATGGACGGCATCGAGGCCACTGCACAGATCGTTCAGCAGGCTCCGCGCTCAAAGGTATTGGCGCTCACGACTTTTTCTACCCTGGAGTATGTTGTGCCGGCGCTACGAGCTGGTGCTTCCGGATATCTGGTGAAAGACGCCCGGCACGAGGAAATTGTTTCTGCGGTGCTTCAGGTGCGGGAGGATGAAATGACGCTTTCGCAGTCCGTGGCCAATTCGTTGGCCAATAATGTGCTGGGGGATGTTCCGGTTCCCTCGGTCCGCAGGGGGCGAACCGAGACGGCCCACACGGTGCCCCAAGAGACCCCCGCGGCCACGAATCAGCAATCATTCGTCCCGGATCTGACCACCCGAGAGTTGGAAACCCTGCGGTGGATCGCCAAGGGGCTCAACAACAATGAGATTGCCGACCAGATGAAGGTCTCCCACGGCAGCGTCAAGGCCTACGTGTCACAACTGTGCGACAAGCTGGGAGCGAGGGACCGAGTTCAGGTTCTTATTGCGGGTATTCAGAGCGGTTTGGTGGAGCCGGAACTCACGGACGATATGACGCAGTGAACTCACTCACAGGCTTTTAACAGGTTAGGGGCCCCAACTCTGGCCATTTGGCCATGTTCCCCCGGTGGTGCAGTGCGGCAAAGTAGTACATGAACACGACGAAGGAAGTGTTCATCAGCTCAAGAGCTTGAGTGGCTGCGGTGAGTGTACGGTGCCGCGGCACCCAATCTTGGGTCACGCTGAACTCGCGGCGGGGGTCTTGTATGGCCCTCCCCCGGTTAGAGCTCCGGAAGACTTGGATCACCTTGCGTGACGCTCCGAGACTCC
>JAKDKI010000180.1 GCA_030453435.1 Kocuria sp. | reverse complement strand
TGCTGTCCATCTTCTTCGACGCCATGGGCACCATGGTGGGCCTCTCCCAGCAGGCCGGTCTGGTCGACAAGAACGGTCAGATCGAGCGCGTTGACCGCGTGCTTCTGGTCGACGCCTTCGGTGCCGTGGCCGGCGGCGCGGGTTCGGTCTCCTCCAACCAGATCTTCGTGGAGTCCTCCACCGGTATTGCCGACGGCGCTCGCACCGGCCTGGCCAACGTGGTCACCGGCATCATGTTCCTCCTGGCCATGTTCCTGACCCCGCTGGTCAACGTGGTGCCCTTCGAGGCCGTGGCCCCGGCCATGGTGGTCGTGGGCTTCCTGATGGCCAAGAACGTGGTGCACATCGACTGGGAGGACTGGGGCGTGTCCGTTCCCGCGTTCCTGACTTTCGCCGTCATGCCCTTCACCTACTCCATTGCGTACGGCATTGGAGCGGGCTTCGTGTCCTTCGTGTTCATCCGCGTGGTGCAGGGCCGCTGGCGCGATGTCCACCCGCTCATGTACGTGGTGGCCGGTGCGTTCGTGGTCTTCTTCGGCATTGCCGTGATCGAGGGTTGGACGGCCTAACGCGCTCGGCGGTCCAGCGCGGGGTAGCTATCGCCCCGCGCCCACCCTCGGGTGACGTCACGGGGTGGATCCGCTTCGATTACGACGCCGCCCCGGCCACTTCCCGCCGCACCCACCGTCGCTGCGTGAGCAGCACCGCCCACGTGGTCAGCACGAACGGCCACGTGTAGACAGCCATCCCGGTCTGCTGCAGCAACCACCACAACGGGACGGTAACGCACGCGCCCGCCAAGGGGACGAGCAGACGAACGATGAGAGCGGCGTCGTTGCGGGGGAAGACCGCGCCCAGGGCGAGAGCCGTCAGAAAGCCCGAGTAGCCGGCCAACCCGGCCATGGCGGGTGACCAACCGAGGATCCAGAACCCGAGGGCCGTGGCTGCCACGGCGCCTGTGAGGGACCACAGCCCTTCGCGCGCACCGGCGACAAACATGGTGACCAGGACCAATAGGCCGGTCAGCAGATGATCGGTCAAGAGCACTTGGGCGGAGGCCCGTACAGTGCCACTGACCAGGTCCGTGATCGGCCCGGCCAGCTCGAACGGCGGCGCGGTGAGCGGCTCCGGCTCGCGATACCACCGCGCAAAGACCGGGTTCAATGCAGTGTTGACCGCGCAGAACGGGCCCGTGAGCATGGGCAGCCAGTCGAAGATCCGCAGTCGTTCAAGCACCCGCACGAGCAGAGCGCACAGTGCCCCGCCCAGGACGGTCCAGATGAGGGCGGCCACGGTCGGTCCGCACGCAAGGAATGCGGCGCAGCCGGTGAGAGCTCCGCAGAAGCCGTGAATGCCGTCCGCGGCGTCGCGACGAGCGGTGGCGTCCGTCGACAGACTCGACATGGCCAGGGCGGACGCTTTGTGGGATCCGCCGGAGCTCGGCGCAGGGGGTTGGGAGTGCCCGGCGGGGTGTTCCGAATCGCCGGCCTCTCTGGGCGCGCTATGAGCCGTTGATCCAAATCCGAGTCTGGAGAGCGCGTCTGCGCTCCGGGAATCACCGCCGGGAGCTTGGCGGGCCGATTCGCGCCTCGGTCGGCGCATGAAAATCGAAACGCCGGTCTGCACCGCAGCGCCGATTAGTGCGAAACCCGCCAACCAGGGTGATGCGACAACCAGCGCCAGCAGGACCAGCAGGCCGCTCAGCGTGGCACGTTGAAAGAAGATCTGCCCCTGAGACCTGATCAGCGCCTGAATTATCCACACAGTGGTCAGTATGAGGGCAGAGGCCCCCGGCAATGACCGGAACCGGGTCAGTCCGCGGGGTGTGACTCCAGAATGCAGAACTCGTTGCCCTCTGGATCCGCCAGCACCACCCAGCTGTCTTCACTGGTCTGCCCCACGTCCACCCGGTAGGCGCCCAGGGCTTCCACTCGAGCGACCTCGCTCTGCTGATCGGTGTCACGCGGCAGCAGGTCCAGGTGCAAGCGGTTTTTCACCGTTTTGCCCTCCGGCACCCTGATGAAGTCCAGTCGGAACCCGTCTCCGCTGCTGGGCAGGGTGCTGACGAACTTATCCTGCACGTGGTCCACTCTGTAGTCGAGGACCTCGCACCAGAAACGTGCCAGGGCTGCGGGGTCGTGGGAGTCGATGGCCACTGAACTCACGAAGCTAGTCATGCCCCCACGCTACGGCCCAACACCTGGGAGCGGGAGGGCTGAGCGCTCACGCGCCGGTAATGGTCCCCACCGCGGGCATCTGATCCGCCTGTTTGTCGTTCCAGGGCTGAGTTTCGGCCACGAGTTGGCGACACCACTCGGTGTCCTTGTACTGCGCGGGAAGCGGGCCACCCAGCAATACCTTGGCCAGTGCTGCACTCGCCGCGGATCCAGGTTCGGACAGCGGCGCATGGGAGGCTGCCAGCACCACGTTGCCGTAGCGGCGGCCCTTGAGCATCGCGGCATCCGCCACGGCACCCACGTGCTCGAACACCTCCAGCAGCGCGGCCAGCTCCGCCCGGGTGCCCTTGAGGTTGCGGGTGTCACCCACGTTCATCAGATAGATCCCGTCAGGAGACAACACCCGATCCACGTGCTGAGCGAACTCCACAGTCCGCAAATGACCGGGGGTTTGCTCACCGGCGAACACATCCCGCAGGATCACCTCGCGGGACGACTCATGCAGTGATTCCGTGACTTCACGGGCTTCACCCGCGCGGATACGAAGGAGGGGTGCGCGGGGAAGATCGAGCCATTCGCGCACGAGACGCGTGAGAGCGGCGTCGAGTTCCACGACCACCTGGCGCGCATCGGGGTAGCGCCACGCAAGATAACGCGCCATCGAACATGCACCGCCACCCAGGTGCAGGATGCGCAGGGTGGTGGGGTCCAAGTGTCGGTCGATGTGCTCTTCGGCGAGCGCGGTGAACCAACGCATGTACTCGAACTCGAGCTGATCCGGCCGGTCGGGCACGATGTGCGATGACGGCACGCCGTTCACGCGCAGCACCCACGCGCCGGGCACGTACTGATCATGCTCGAGCTGCACGGTTCCCGTGTCCGTGTGCCAGGTACCTTCGACCAGGCCACCGGCGTCCGACGACGCCGCTCCAACCGGTTCTGCTTGATCCCGCCGATTCTTACGGTTGCGTTTCTTGCTCACTGAAACGGGAGCGCCCGGTTACTTCTGATCCGGGGAACCGGAGGTGATACCGCGACGTTCCTCGGCGCGGTTGAGTTCATGGCTGTGAAGTGCGGCTTCCAGACGTTCCACCTTGCCGGAGAGTTCGCCGGTGTGACCGGGGCGGATGTCCGCCTTGAGCACCAGGGAGACGCGCGGTCCGTATTCGGCAACGGCTGCGGTGGCCTGACGGACCACCTCCATGCACTCGTCCCATTCACCCTCAATGGTGGTGAACATGGAATCGGTGCGGTTGGGGAGCCCGGATTCGCGGACCACGTGGACGGCTGCGGCCACGGCATCGTGTACGGAGGCGTCAGGGTTGTCCCCGCCGCTGGGAGAGACTGAGAATGCGACCAACATACTTCCAGTGTGGCACTTCTCTCACCGAAGTACCCGGGAAACCCCCGTTATTCACGCCCATGTTTCCGCGGCGCCCATGTGACGTCTCTAAACTGGAACGGCAGACCGCCAACCGAAAGGGACCATCTTCATGACCCAGGGCATCTACGTTTCCGCAATGACACCGCAGTCCGGCAAGACGCTGGTGGCGTTGGGGTTGGCGGACACACTGTTCAACAACACGGACAAGCTCGGGTTCTTCCGCCCCGTTCACGACGGCGACTCCCCCGAGCAGGATTCCGCTTTGCAGCTCATGAAGCGCACCTTCGACCTGCCCGATTCCCGTTGCCGCGGCGGTGTCTCGCTGGCGCGCACGCGCGAGATCCTGGCCTCCGGTGATCATGACGAACTGGATTCGGCCGCGGTCTCCATTTACTCCGAGATGGCCCGCGAATGCGACGTGATCCTGGTGGACGGCACCGATCTGGTAGCCCACAACGCAGCCACCGCGGAGTTCGATCTCAACGCCCGACTGGCCAACAACATGGGCTGCTCAGTGGCTGCGGTGATCAGCGCCCACGAGGCGGAGTCGGTGGAGGACACCGTCAACGCCGTGGACGTGACCCGCACCGAGCTGCGTCAGGCCGGCTGTGACATCTACGCGGTGATCGTCAACCGCGCCGATCCCGATCAAGTCGAGGAACTGACCCGCCGTGCCAAGCCCGGAGCCCACAACCTGCCGGTCTATGTGATCCCCGAGGTCACTGCGATCTCCAACCCGACGATTGCCGAGCTGGTGGATGCCCAGGAGTTCGGCACCGACCTCAACGACAATTCCCTGGACCGCGACATGAAGGGCATCAAGATCGCGGCCATGACCGTGGGCCATTTCTTGGACCAGCTGACCGACGGAGATCTGGTGATCACCCCGGGCGATCGGACGGACGTGATGTCGGCAACCCTGGCGTCGTCGTTCGCGGCGTCTTTGCCGGTGCCCTCGGGCATGCTGCTGACCGGTGGTTTCCGCCCGGAAGGCGCCGTGGCCTCCCTGTTGGCGGCTGCCCCGTTCCCGGTGATGACCACCGATCGTGACACGTACAACGCAGCCAGCGCGGTGGCCACCACGCGAGGCACGCTGGGTGGCGCCCATCCTCGTAAGGTCGCTGCGGCTCGCGGCGCATGGTCACAGTACGTGGACAGCGACGAGCTGGCCGGGCGCATGAACCTGCCGCGCCCCGTGAAGCGCACCCCGCTTCGGTTCCTGCACGAGCTCGTGGAATCCGCGCGAGCCGATCGCAAGCACGTGGTACTGCCCGAGGGCGAGGACCCGCGCATCCTGCGTGCCGCGGAAATGATCCACCGCCGCAACTTCTGCGACCTCACCGTCCTGGGCGATCCCGAGCAGATCAAGACCATGGCACAGTCCGAGGGCATTGATCTGGATTTCGAGGCGGAGGGCCTCAACCTGATCGATTTCCAGAACGACGAGGAACTGCGCAACCGTTACGCGGACGAATACGTGAAGCTGCGTTCCCACAAGGGTGTGACCAAGGAGCAGGCGCTCGAACGTATGGCGGACGGTTCATACTTCGGCACCATGATGGTGCAGCTGGGCGACGTGGACGGCATGGTCTCCGGCGCCGTGCACAC
>JAKDKI010000179.1 GCA_030453435.1 Kocuria sp. | reverse complement strand
GAGTCCAACTGGGCTTTGCTCGGGGCGCTCTACATAGAAAACGGCGCCCCTCGTAAGGTCTTCCGAGGGGCGCCGTTCTATCAGCGATTACTGCTCGTTGCCGCCGCCGAGCTTGTCACGCAGCGCATCCTGGCCCTTGTCGACGTGCTCCGCGTGCTGACCGCCGGTGCGGTCATCCACGGTGTCTCCGGCCTTCTCGATGCCCTGGTCAACCTTGTCCGGGTTGTCCTCAGCGAACTGCTTTGCCTTGTCTCCAAGTCCTCCGATGTCCACCATGACGGTCTCCTTTCGGTAGATCGAGCCACCCCGATCGGGGCGCTGATGTGACCATCATGACCTCACACGTGTGTATTTGAAAAGGGTTTCTTGGGAACTTCGCCGAGAGAAAACAACCCGTGACAAGGGGCGACCGGTGTGGGATTCTCCTGAGCCGTACGGGGGAACAAGACGTGCCGGTGACTTGGGCCATCGCCCGAATTGAACCGTGTGGGCTACTCTTGAAGCGCCGTCGTCCCGGCCCCACGCGAGCGTGAGGAACCCCCGGGTAGTTTGACGGCCCCCTCACTAAGCGAAGGAGCCAGCGCGCGCCATGACACCTGAAAAGGTTGAACTGCTCCGCCACCCGGCGGAGGCCATTAACTGGAACCGCATTCAGGACGACAAGGACCTTGAAGTCTGGGATCGCCTGACCTCCAACTTCTGGCTCCCCGAGAAGGTGCCGCTGTCCAACGACGTCCAGTCCTGGAAGACCCTGACCGAGCAGGAACAGGACCTCACCATGAAGGTCTTCACCGGTCTGACCCTGCTGGACACTATTCAGGGCACCGTGGGCGCCGTGTCGCTGATCCCGGACGCCAAGACCCTGCACGAGGAAGCGGTGTACACCAACATCGCGTTCATGGAGTCGGTGCACGCCAAGTCCTACTCGTCGATCTTCTCCACGTTGTCGTCCATGAAGCAGATCGACGAGGCGTTCCGCTGGTCGCGCGAGAACCCGTATCTGCAGCGCAAGGCCGAAATCATCATCAAGTACTACAAGGGTGATGACCCCCTCAAGAAGAAGGTTGCCTCCACGCTGCTGGAGTCGTTCCTGTTCTACTCGGGCTTCTACCTGCCCATGTACTTCTCCTCGCACGCCAAGCTGACCAACACCGCGGACCTGATTCGTCTGATCATCCGTGACGAGGCCGTGCACGGTTACTACATCGGCTACAAGTACCAGCGCGGTCTGGTCGAGGAGACCCCGGAGCGTCAGGAAGAGCTCAAGGCGTACACCTACGACCTGCTGGACGAGCTCTACGAGAACGAGATCGCCTACACCGAATCCCTCTACGACACGGTGGGCTGGACCGAGGACGTCAAGAAGTTCTTGCACTACAACGCCAATAAAGCCCTCAATAACCTGGGCTACGAGGCGCTGTTCCCGCGCGAGATGACCGACGTGTCCCCGGCGATCCTGTCCTCGCTGTCCCCGAACGCGGATGAGAACCACGACTTCTTCTCCGGCTCCGGTTCCTCCTACGTGATCGGCAAGGCCGTGAACACGGAAGACGAGGACTGGGACTTCTAAGGTCTCTGCCCTAGAGCAAACCCCGCACCCACCTGGGCTCCCAGGCCAGGGTGCGGGGTTTGTCAGTTAAAGATCAGGTCTTCTCAACGAAATATCAGACATCACCGGGCATGATCGATCCACGCTTGGCCCGCGAACTGCGAGCCCGGATCCGTCCGATGTCGAGAGGATGACATGTCGACGTTCACTTCCCCGCGGACCCGTTCCGCCCTCACGTCCCATGAACTGTCCGCACTGGGTTCCCTGATGCACGGTGGAGGCACCGTTGCGGAGTTTCACGTATCTCTCCTGACGCGAGTCTTGCGCGGTGCGCAGGCTTGGTATCGCGCGCACCCTGACAGCAGCGCGCTGTCCCGTCGTGACAAGAAACGGCTGGCCCGAGTGCAACACCGAGTCCGTCGAGTCGTACCCGTGGCCCAGGCATCCGAGCCCGGGGAGAAGATCCTGACCATGACGGACTCGCGCCACCTCCTTGATGACTACGCATTGCTCGCTGCCGCCACGACGGCAGCCCAGGCCCAAGGCCAGCTGAACCCCGGGGTGGCGATTCGTCCTATGAAGAGCGGAATCAGGCCACGTGAACACCGGGTCGTGCCGCAGTGGCGCACCGGATCCACGGTGGCGTTGGCCGCGTGAGGTGACCGGGCGGCGTCGTCGCCGTAAAGCGCCCGGCCGAGGAACTAAAGTAGGGCGCAGCATGAAACTTATACGTCAGCGCGAGTCCCTTGGTGCCGAGCAGGACTATCGCCGTTCCCTGTCGATTCTCGACGCCGCTCGGTCGTCGAATACCGGGCCCATCCTGCGGATGTACCAACCACGCCCCACGGTCGCTTTCGGGCGCCGCGACGAACTCAATCCTGGCTTCACCCGGGCACGGAAGGCCGCGCTCGACGCCGGGTTCGCACCCTTGGTGCGCCGGGTCGGTGGGCGCGCGGCCGCCTATCACGGCGGATGCCTGATCGTGGATCATGTTGAATCCGACACTGATCCCAAGACCGGGATCCAGGACCGGTATCGACTGTTCGGCGACATGATCGTGGCCGCGCTCGAACACCTGGACATTCCCGCGGACGTGGGAGAGATCCCCGGCGAATACTGCGCGGGGGAGTACAGCGTGCACGCCCCGCGAACCGCCCAAGATCCCAACCGGCCAGTGAAACTGGCGGGCACCGCACAACGAGTCGTGGCAGGTGCCTGGTACTTCTCCAGCGTGATCGTGGTGGAACATTCGGATCCCATCCGTTCGGTTCTGACCGATGTCTATTCCGCGTTGGGCGTGGACTGGGACCCTGGAACCGCCGGCGCGGTGGACGACGTGCGCCCGGGAACCACGGTGTCCCACGTCGAAGAGGCACTCATGAAGGTGTACGCCATGTACTCGCAGTACATGGGATACGGATCCATCCAGAACAGTTAGGGGCACCCCATGTGCGGTCGGTACGTCATAGCCAAGACACCGGGACAACTCGCGTTGGAATTCGACGCTGACGTGGACGAAACCCTGGCCGGAGACGACGTGCGCGGCAACTGGAACACCGCGCCCACCCAGACCGTACCGATTCTGCTGGAACGACTGGATGACCAGGGCACCCTGCACAGGGAACTCCACGCGGCACGCTGGGGTTTGGTCCCGTCGTGGTCGAAAGACATTGCCATGGGGTCCAAGATGTTCAACGCCCGGTCGGAAACTGTGTTGGAGAAGCCATCGTTCCGATCCGCCATCAAGTCCCGGCGCTGCGCAATTCCCGCGGACGGTTACTACGAATGGCTGGCCCCGACCGATGGCAGCAAAGGCAAGGGGAAAAAGCAGCCGTACTTCGTGCACCCGCCGGAAGATCAGATGATCTGGTTCGCCGGTATCTACGAGTGGTGGAAGGTCCCGGAGACTCAGCTGGAGGGCACCCGTGAGGGGCAAACCCGCTCCGGCAAAGAGGGTGAGAGCCAGTGGTTGTTGTCGTGTTCGATCCTGACGTGCGAAGCCCCGGACCCGGACTCCGAGAACGAGCACCTGGCCGCCCTGGGTAACCTCCATAATCGGCTGCCCATGGGCATGAGCTCAGATCTCGTACAGGAGTGGATTTCGCCGGACAAGGACCGCACCCGAGACGTGGTGGCCCGGGCGATCTCCGAGGCGTACGACGTGGCCGCCCAATGGCGGATGCACCCGGTCACCAAGGACGTAGGTTCCGTGGCCGTACAGGGCCCCCATCTGGTGGAGCCGCTTAACACTCTGCTCTAAAGACCCCCGCTGGAGCGCCACACCCGTAACCGAGGCGGTCGATGCCTACAGTGGACCTTGTCAGGTACAGGCACAATCCGGTAGGAGACGTCATGGTGGAACTGGGCAAGAACATCTCGGAAGACAGCCGTTGGTTGGTCGATTTCGTGCGCCGCGCGGGGGCCGGTGTGATCGCGAGCAACAGCGGAACCGGTTACCCCGAATCCGCATACGTTCACGTGGCCGCCAGCGACGCCGGCCGCATCATCTTCGGAACGAATGCGCTGTCCCGTAAATTCACGAACATTACCTCGGACCCTCGGGTATCCCTGGTGGTAGTCACCGACGGTGCCGAGGAGGTTCAGCTCGAAGGCGAGGCGACCGTTCTGGACGAGACTCAGGTGGCCGCTGCGGCTGAAGTTCTTTCCGCTCAGCACCCGGGCTCGGCAGAGACCAGTGACCCCGAGAACATGCGTCTTCTCGAGGTCACCGTTCGTTGGGCCAGCTACACGGATGCGCGAGAGGTCCCGCCCGCGCAGCGTGAACTGGAGCTCTAGCTCACTGGCTCAGACATCGTCGTTGTACGGAACCCAACGGTTGAAGTCGAGCGTCAGGTAGAGGGCCAGGGCTGCGGAGTTGTCTTCTGCGATGCGCAGGCTGACTTCTTCGTAGCCCTGGTTGTACAGCTTGGTCATGGCCTCACGGACCAGTTGCTCCGCCAGCCCGCGGCGGCGGTGCGACGACGCCGTGAACAACTCGAACAGGTACGGTGCCTTGGGCAGGTCGTCACCCTTGCGTTGCTCCAGCACGATGGCAGCAGCAACCACGTGGCCGTCCTCGTCCTCGATCACGGGGGAGGCCTCCGGCAAGAGCGGCCCGAACTCGCCGTCGAAAACGCCCTGGATGATCTGCTGGGCATCTTCCTTGGACGTCGCGGCTGAGGATGCGTCGTAGGCCTGGAAGAACAGTTCCGACAGTGCCGGGATATCGTCCGCGGTCACTTGTCGACTGGGCGCCGGATTAGTGCTGGTGGTCTCCGAAGTTTGGGCGATCAGGGTGATGGTTCCACTCATCTTGGCCTCCGTATGGGTCAAGGGCCGGTGCGGCCTGTCATTCGTCACACCAGAGTAACGGAGAACACGAAAGCCGTGATCCGTCTCGCCACGTGGTCAGTGAATTGTTGACGAATCTTTATCTACTCGGGTGTCCCCTTCGGGAATCGAATGGGTGTCGGCGAGTAGTTCACTCATCCCCTAGTGCTTGGCCCAGTAGGCCAAGGACCAGGTCTTGGCCAGGTGGAGCGCGGCATCAAATGTGCGTGCATAACCCGTGCGCGGGCACGACAAAGAGGAATCGATGTACGAGACGGTCCATTTCAGAGTGCGCCAGCGGTGAAAAGCAACGGCTCGGATATCAACCAGGGGCAACTCGTCATGCGGAAAATTGGGGGAT
>JAKDKI010000178.1 GCA_030453435.1 Kocuria sp. | reverse complement strand
ACGGTTCGCCGCGCAGTAGCTGCCTCTGCGATCGGTAACGCGACCGAATGGTTCGACTACGGCGTCTATGCCGTCTCGGTCGTGTACATCACCCAGAACTTCTTTCCGGGGGAGGCCGGCACCCTGCTGGCACTGAGTACGTTCGCGCTGTCGTTTCTGGTCCGGCCCCTGGGTGGTCTGTTCTGGGGGCCGCTCGGTGACCGGCTGGGTCGAAAGAAGATCCTGGCGCTGACCATCATCTTGATGGCCGGTGCCACGTTCTGCATCGGACTCTTGCCCACCCACGGAACCATTGGCCTGGCGGCTCCCATCCTGTTGGTACTGCTGCGCGTGATTCAGGGATTCTCGACCGGCGGGGAGTACGGCGGCGCAGCCACGTTCATGGCCGAGTACGCCCCGGACAAGAAGCGAGGCTTTCTAGGCAGCTTCCTCGAGTTCGGCACGTTGGGTGGCTTCGCCCTCGGTTCGCTGATCGTGCTCATGGGTGAGGTCGTCCTGGGTAACCAGGCCATGATGGAGTGGGGATGGCGCATTCCGTTCCTGCTGGCCGGCCCCATGGGTCTGATCGGTCTGTATCTGCGTTCCAAGCTGGCCGACTCGCCCGTGTTCTTGGAGCTGGAAGAGGCCGGTGAGTCGGAGGAATCCGCGGGCATGGCCGTCAAGGAATTGGTTACTACCTACTGGCAACCCATGCTCATCATGTCCGGGCTGGTCGTGTCCGTGAACGTGGTCAACTACACCCTGCTGAGCTACATGCCCACCTATCTGGAGGGGCAGACGGAGATGTCCGCGCAGACGGTACTGACCATCATGTTCATTGCGCAGTTCGCCATGATGGTGGTGATTCCGTTCGCGGGCACGCTGTCTGACAAGTTCGGGCGAAAACCCATGTGGTACTTCTCGCTCATCGGCCTGATCGTGATGTCGATTCCCATGTACATGCTCATGGCCAACGGCTTCTGGTGGGCGCTGCTGGGCTTCGCAGTACTGGGTCTGCTCTACATCCCGCAGCTGGCGTGCATCTCGGCCACGTTCCCGGCCATGTTCCCCACGCAGGTGCGCTACGCAGGCTTCGCCATCACCTACAACGTGTCCACCGCGATCTTCGGCGGTACTGCACCGTTGGTCAACGAGGCATTGATCGAGTCCACGGGCAACCCGTTGATCCCCGCCTTCTACATGATGGGCGCGTGTGTGATCGGTTTGATCGCCGCCAAGTTCATGAAGGAAACTGTGGGCGCGTCGCTGCGCGGTACCGAAATTCCGGAGACGGGCAAGATGCCCGTGGTCACCAGGTCATAGCTCGCACGGAGAACTCAGCGCGCCAGCAAACGCAATACGGCCAGGGTATATGCCCTGGCCGCTTGTGTTAACTCTCGAACGCTCACGGACTCATCCACCTGATGGGCCTGATCGTTGAGGCCGCCGGGGCCCATGACCACCGTGGGTACGCCGTGGTCGCGGGCGATGAACCCGCCGTCGCACGCTGCGGTCCAGCCGCCGATCGACGCCGCCCCGCCCACGTCCGCCACGGCCCTGTGCACGGTGCTGACCAGCTGGTGATCCTGATCCGTGCGAAAACCCGGCATGGACATGGTGATCTCGATGTCCATGGAGATCCCGTTGCCGGTGATGCCGGCCTGGTCCACGGCTTTGCGCAGTTCGGAGACGATCTGCTCCGGGTCCTCGCCCGGCATAAGGCGGCGGTCCATCCACACGTGGCACGAGGGCGCCACCATGGAGGTGGCCCGGCCACCCTCGATCTTGCCCACATTCCACGTGGGGGATCCCAAGAGCGGGTCCAGGTCGCGGATGTGGTTTTCGTGGTCCTGTTTGATCAGCGTGAGGAGTGCCGCGGCGGCGTCGATCGCATTGCGCCCGTCCGCCGGACGCCCGGAATGTGCGGGGACGCCCGTGATCTCGACCTCGAGGTAGGCGTCCCCGCGGCAGGCAATCACGGTTTGCAGGTCGGTCGGTTCGGCCACGATGCAACCTCGGAATTCACGCTCCAACCCGCGTGCGGTGAGATGACGGATCCCCAGGCCCAGGTCCTCCTCGTCCACGGTGGACGACAACCGCACGGGCCCGGCCAGTTGCCTACCCGAGCGACGCAGTGCATCCATTGCTACCAGTACGGCGGCCAACCCGCCCTTCATGTCCGTGGCACCGCGCCCGTACAGTCGATCACCCTCGACCTCCGCGTTGTAGGGCTGCCGCGTCCACCCGGGCCCCGCTGGAACCACATCGGAATGGCCCAGAAACAGTAACCCCGGCCCGTCTGCCACGGCACCGCCCACGGGTAGGTCCACGTCCACGTTGGGGCGCCCGGGGGCTACCGCGTCGCTGCGGGACACCAAGCCTCGCTCGCTTGCCGCGTTCTCCAAGGCCTGAGCGGTGCGTTCCTCGGTGCCACCGGGATTCTCGCCAGCGGCGTTCACCAGGGTGCATGTGAGCTCGATCAGCTCATCCGGGTCGATGAGATCGAGTACGACCCGCTCGTCCGGGGTGCAGTGCACGTCATCACTGGGCATGAGGATCTCCGTTCCTGTGTGGCGCCTGGTCTGGACCGCCACGTGAACTCCTGGTTCCGTGCGCAATCGACCCGGCCGCCTCGCCGGTCTGTGTTCGAGCGGTCGAGCAGGTTTACCCGTCGACCTCCTGGCGGGCAATGTCGAGCGCCCGGGCGAGCCGCTGGAGCCCCTCTTCGGTGCGTTCCGGGGTACTCGAGGCGAAGCACAAGCGGAACGCGTCCTGGAATTGACCTGACGGGGACAACGACGGACCTGGAATGAACGCGACCCCTTCCGCCAGCGCGATCTCGAATAAGCGGGGGGAGGCGACCCGGGCGTCGTCGCCCTGGAGCGTGACCCACAGGAAGAACCCGCCGTCCGGATTGGTCGTGCGCACGCGATCACCCAAATGCCGCGTAATGGAGGCGTCCATGGCCTCCTTGCGGCGTTTGTACTCGGTGCGCAGGCTGGTCAGGTGATCGCCGTATCCGCCGCGGTTGATATAGGCGTTGACGATGTGCTGGCCGGGCACATTGGCGCACGTGTCCATGGCCTGTTTGCCCGCGATCAGGAGTTTCCGCAGCCGGGGATCGGCGTTGATCCAGCCCACGCGCAAGCCGGGGGCCAGGATCTTGGAGAAGGTTCGGACCGAGAAAACCAGGGGATCGTCAGGGTTGATCTCCCGGAAGCCGGGCACCGGGTCTCCTGAAAAGCGAAGGGCTCCGTACGGATCGTCGTCGAGAATCATGGCGCCCCATCGGTGCGCGAGGTCGAGCAAGCGGCGTCGCCGGTCCTCGCTCAGAGTGGTGCCGGACGGGTTCTGGAAGTTGGGAATCGTGTAGATCATCCGGGGAACGCGGCCCGACTCGGCAACGAGAGTCTCGAGCGCGTCAATATCCATGCCGTGATCATCCACGGGTACTTCCAGGACGTCGGCCCCGTAGCTCAGTGCGGTGCCGGAACCATTGGTGTAGGTGGGGCTCTCCACGACCACCAGGTCACCGGGATCCGTGAACAATTTGAATGCGAGGTCCAGGCCCTGCATGCCGCCGGAGGTGATCACAATGCGCTCCGGGTCGGAGGACGCGCTCGAGAACTGTTCGGTGACCGTGGTGATCAGGTCCGGTTCACCCTCCGTGGCACCGTAGGTGAAACTCGCATCCGTGAGAACTTCCCCGGCAATCTCCCTGAACTCTTCGGTGGGGATCACTTCAGCCGCCGGGGCACCCATGGCGAAGCGCACGATGTCGTGGGTCTGTGCCGCGAGCAAGGACGTGGAGGAATCAATCACAGACCCCACGAGTCCGTCGGCGCGGGAGGCCAAGGGGAACAAGCCCTTGTCTGCCGGGCCGGAGATGCCCGCAGTGGGGTTGGGGTCCAAGGAACGGACGGTGGTGATGAGTGGCTTGTTGCTGGTCATGAGCTCACTTCCTGATGATCTGGCGGGGGAAGGAAGTGAATGTCTCCACCCCCGTGCTGGTCACTCGGATGGTCTCCGAAACTTCGTAGCCGTACCCCGTCATCCACATGCCGCAGATGAGGTGGAAGGTCATGTTCTCCGCGAGGACGGTCTCGTCCTCGGAGCGGATGCTGATGGTTCGTTCGCCCCAGTCCGGTGGGTAGCCGATACCCACGGAGTACCCCAGGCGGCTGGGCTTCTCGAGTCCGTAGGCGGCGAGTTTCCAGTTCCAGGCGCTGGCCAATTCGCGGATCGGGACATCGGGCGCAGTGGTATCGAGGATGGCCTGCAGCCCGTCGGCAACGGCCTCTTCCAGGCGAAGCATGTGGTCGCTGGGTGGCCCCATGGTCACGGTGCGGGCCAGGGGTACGTGGTAGCGCCGGTGGACGCCACTCAACTCGATCACCACGGCGTCGCTGGGTTTGAGAATCCTGTCGGACCATGTGAGGTGGGGAGTGTCAGCGGATGCACCGGTGGGCATCATGGGAACGATGGCGGGGAAGTCACCCCAGGCCTCACCCTCACCCTCACCCTCTGCTTGCGCAGCGGCAATCCGCGCGGCCACGCGATACTGGGGCTCTCCGGGTTCAATGGCGTCGATGGCGGCCTGCATGGACGCTGTGGTGACACGCGAAGCCAAGCGCATGTAGTAGATCTCAGCCTCGGATTTCACGGAGCGGACCCAATTGACCAATTCGAAGCAATCGACGAGCAGCCACTCGGGTATCGCGTTGCCCAGTGAGCGGTAGCCCTTGGGGGAGAAGAAATGAGCGTCCATTTCCAGCCCCACGCAACCGTGGGCGGCCGGGGCGACCTGCCCGCGGCGTCGTAGCGCGAACGCCACCCAGTCGAACGGGTGCAGGTGTGGGCGCTGAACGTAGCGCTCCGGGTACCCGATGATTTGGTGCGGAGGCAGCCACGATGTGCGGAACGCGCCCTGTGCATCCATCTCGCGCAGGAACAGCAGGATGTCTCCCTCGGCGGGGACGAACAGCATCTGCGGAACGTAAAACGACCAGGCGTCGTAGCCGGTCAGATAGAACAGATTGGCCGGATCCGTCACGATCAGCGCGGACAGTCCCTGCAGCGCCATCTTCTCGCGGACGCACTGCAACCGCTGTTCGTACTCGTGGGCCGTGAAGAGTGGCGAACGGACATCAGCAGGGTCCGCCACGACCTCCACGGTGGGGGCCGGACCAGTGGAAGGAAACCCCTCGGACACGTCCCATGTGCTCATGGTTCATGATTGAAGGAAATCCGCCTATTGTCAACAATCAAGCGATC
>JAKDKI010000177.1 GCA_030453435.1 Kocuria sp. | reverse complement strand
CTGGCCAAGCTGGCCGGCGGTGTGGCAGTGCTCAAGGCCGGTGCCGCAACCGAGGTGGAGCTCAAGGAACGTAAGCACCGCATCGAAGATGCTGTGCGTAACGCCAAGGCCGCCGTGGAAGAGGGCATCGTGGCCGGTGGTGGCGTTGCACTGATCCAGGCCGGTCAGAAGGCCTTCGACAAGCTGCAGCTGACCGGTGACGAGGCAACCGGTGCCAACATCGTCAAGGTCGCCATCGACGCACCGCTCAAGCAGATTGCTGCTAACGCCGGCATGGAGCCCGGCGTGGTCGTGGACAAGGTGCGCGGACTGGAGACCGGTCACGGTCTCAACGCCGCCACTGGCGAGTACACCGACCTGATGGCTGCGGGCATCAACGACCCGGTCAAGGTGACCCGCTCTGCTCTGCAGAACGCGGCCTCCATTGCCGGTCTGTTCCTCACCACCGAGGCCGTCGTGGCCGACAAGCCCGAGCCCGAGGCTCCCGCCGGTGCCGGCGCGGATCCCATGGGTGGCATGGGCGGCATGATGTAAGCAGTGCCTTAGGGCACGCTTGACCGCCGCCTCGCGCGGTCCAGCCGTGACAGAGCCCCCGGAGCGCAGTTCAGCTGCGTCCCGGGGGCTCTGTCGTGCGCTTATGATCGGACGTAACCAGGGGAGGCGTACCGTGTGGGAATTGGACGAGCAGGTCTGGGCTCAGGCCACCGCGGTGCTCCTTGCGTTCGGACTGTGCACCGTGGTGGGAGTGGAGCGGCAGCTGAGGCGAAAATCCGCGGGAGTCCGAACCCACGCACTGGTGGGCACGGGCTCCGCCATCTTCACTCTGGTTTCCGCCTATGGTTTCTACGCGCTCCCCGGTGTTGAACAGGGGCCGGGAGATCCTTCGCGCATTGCCGCGCAAGTGGTCACGGGAATCGGTTTCCTGGGGGCGGGCGTCATCTTCCTTCACAAGGACGTGGTGCACGGGCTCACCACGGCCGCGAGTGTCTGGGTGGCCGCCGCCGTGGGGATGGCGTGTGGTGCCGGGCTCTTTCCGTTGGCTGTCCTCGGCACCCTGATCCAACTCTTCGTTTCTCTGGCACTCAAACCCGTCTCCGCCTATTTGCTTCGGTTCCCGGGCCGCCAGATCATCGAATTGCGTTACGAGGACGGTAGGGGAGTCCTCCGCTCCGTTCTCACGGCGGCTACGGAGCTGAATCTTGCGGTGACAGTACTGCGCACGGAGCGGGTGTACACGAGTTCCGGAGCTCACGTGGTCATGGCGCTCAAAATGCTGGGGCGCACGGACATGCACCGTGCCGTGGTTGAGTTCTCCGAAGTTCCGGGTGTGATCTCGGCGGCCGTGATGCCGGAACCCGGAGCCGACGAGTAAGCAGTTCCTGCCTGTCGGAGTCGTTTGCGAAGATGATCGCATGACGATTATTGCTGCGGCGGACGGTTCTGCCCTGGGAAATCCCGGTCCCGCCGGTTGGGCCTGGTTCATCGATGAGAGTTCCTGGCACGCTGGTGGCTGGGGCCACGGCACCAACAACATGGGGGAACTCACCGCTGTTTTGAACCTCCTGGAGTCCACCCGTCACGTTGCAGACGAGCCGGTCAAAATCCTGTGCGACAGCCAGTACGTCATTAATTCCATCACCAAGTGGATGCCGGGGTGGAAGAAGAAGGGCTGGAAGAAGAAGGACGGCAAGCCGGTCCTCAACGTGGACATCATGAAGGCTCTGGACCGGGAAATGGCCGGGCGCACCGTGGAATTCGAATGGGTCAAGGGTCACGCCGGGCACGAGCTCAATGAGGCCGCGGATCAACGAGCCCGTGCAATGGCATCCGCTTACCAGGCGGGCCACGCTGAACAGGACATGCCCGTGGGGCCGGGCTTCCGCGACAGTAATGGGTCCGTCCAAGAGGTTCCGTCGCAACGCTCGGCAACGGGACCGGCTAACTCCTTCGGAGACGACTCCCACGAGGAGCCGGATCTGTTCTCGGAGCTGTGGGCCCAGGAGAATGATCCCGCGCTCGAGGAACCTGGTAATGCTGAGCGGATCGCCCAGGACGCGGATCCGGCGAACCGCCTGATCACACTTGAAACCACGCTCTTGTCCCCGGAGACCTCGGGGGAACGTCGCGAAGAATTGCTCCACGAGGACTTCGAATTCGTCGCTCGTGATGGTTCGGTCAAGGATTCCGGGGCATTCCTCGCTGAGCACCGG
The DNA here is from genome assembly GCA_030453435.1 of Kocuria sp. Taxonomy (GTDB): domain Bacteria; phylum Actinomycetota; class Actinomycetes; order Actinomycetales; family Micrococcaceae; genus Kocuria; species Kocuria atrinae. The sequence continues at coordinate 3,044 of JAKDKI010000177.1, read as the reverse complement.
GGGACTACCTCGAACGCCCGACCCGATCTGAGCCACAGCAGCGTATTGGCGCTGGGATCGGGGGCCATTCACCTGTCCTACAGGCTTACCGACAGTGCCACCGTGACCCGGCGAAGCTCACTGTGGATCCGCGAGGACCACCACAACGAAATGGGGCCTTGGCTACTGCGCTATCACCAGGTCACGACGGAGAGCTGACCGCACTCAGCCTGCGAACATGCGGGCGTTGGCTGCTTCGGTTTCCGCGTACTGGTTACCCGCGGTCGTCAAAGCCTGATTGATCTGGGCCATGGCCTGCTCCATCTGTGCTTGAGCGGCACGCCACGATCGGAAGGCTTCTTGGAAGTTTGCGGATGCCGTGCCGGTCCAAGAGTTCTGTAGATCCGTGAGCGTGGATGTCATGCCATTGACCTCGCCCGTCAATCGTTCAATGTGGCCTTGGGCCTGTTGGGATTTGGCGGCAATGGTGTCGCTGTCGACCACGAACTGTGCCATGGCTGTCTCCTTGCTGTGGGTGTGAGCTTCCGGGGTGTCCCGGACGCTCATACCGTAGGCAACAATGCCGTTCAGCAACGTGGGCCGCCGGAGCAACAGTGGATTCAGTCGACAGCAGGGGCGTTGTCCACAGGCTGACTGTGCGGCACCCGCACGGTGAAGGTTGCACCGCCACCGTCCGTCTCCTCGAGTTTCACGGTGCCGTCGTGCTGTTCAACGATCGCCGCCACAATGGACAGGCCCAACCCGGTACCACCGGTCTCACGTGTGCGGGAAGAATCCGCGCGGTAGAAGCGCTCGAAGACCCGATCGGCGTCGTCACCGTGGATACCGGCCCCGTGGTCGCGGACCTGGATCACGGCGTTGGAACGCCCGTCGACGCTTGGTTCCAGACCAACGGCCAGCTCAACAGGGGAACCGGCGGGCGTGTAGCGCAGCGCGTTGGTCAGGAGATTGGCCACCACCTGGCGCAGTTTCGACTCATCACCGTAGGTCCACGCCTGTTCCGGTGCGGTATCAGCGAGGCCCACCACCTGAACGGCGCGGTCCGGCGCGGTGGCGTGTGCATCGGAGGCGGCGTCGTAGGCGAGGTGTAACAGGTCCATGTGCTGCATGGTGGCGGGGCGGCGCTCATCCAGGCGGGCCAGAGTGAGAAGGTCCTCCACCAACTGGGTCATCCGTTTGGCCTCGGATTCGATGCGGTCCATGGCCTTGCCAACATCGTCCTTGTTCTGCAGGGCACCGTGCCGGTAGAGCTCTGAGTAGCCACGGATGGACACCAGCGGCGTGCGCAGTTCGTGGGAGGCATCGGCCACGAACCGCCGGAGCTTGGTCTCGGACCGGGTACGCGCTTCAAAGGCGTCCTCGATGTGGCCGAGCATCGTGTTGAGCGACATGGACAGTTGACCGATCTCGGTTTGGGAGTTGTACCCTTCCATGCGCTGTGAAAGGTCACCCTCCGCAATCTGGGCGGCCGTGGACTCCACTTCCCGCAGGGGCGCGAATGCCCTGGTGACCAGGACCCAACCCACTGCCATGGCGGCCAATAATGTGGCGACACCGAAACTGAAGGTCAGCAGCGACACCGCTGAAATGATCGAGTTGGTGCGGTCCAGCGGCTGGGCCACCACCACGGACATGTCGTAGTGCTGAAGTTTGGCGGGCAAGACCCGCCATTTCCGCTCGGGTGCACCGATGGCAGAGACCGTGGTCGGTTTCTGATTGTGGGACACCACGTAGGAGAGATTCATACCGGACAGATCCGGGGCGGGACGAGTGATACTGGAGTCCTGGCTGTTCTCCGCAGACGCGATGACATTGCCCTGAGCGTCCAACAAGTACCCGGCATGGGGAACGGGGGTGGCAATGGTCCCCTCCAGCTCGTCCAGGAGCACGGAGGACACGGAACTCATGGACTGTCGCAGCTCTTGATCCGTATTGTCGACCAGCGTGTCCCGCAGCACGGAAATGGCCACCAGCGAGGTCACAAGAATGCTGGTGGCCAGCAGCAGGCCCGTGAGGACCATGAGCTGCGAGCGCAGTGACGCGGAACGCCACCTGCGGGAAATCTGGGACAAGGGATCAGTGGCGCTTGTCGGACGAGCGCAGCAGGTATCCCACACCACGCTTGGTGTGGATCAACGGTGCTTGTTCAGGATCGTTGTCGATCTTGCGGCGCAGGTAGGAGATGTAGGACTCCACGATGGAGGCATCCCCGTTGAAGTCGTATTCCCACACGTGATCCAGGATTTGTGCCTTGGAGAGCACGCGATTGGGGTTCAGCATCAGGTAACGCAGGAGCTTGAACTCGGTGGGGGAGAGGTCGATCTCCCGGTCGCCGCGGAAAACCTCGTGGGCGTCGTCATCGAGCACCAGATCATCCACATGCAGCCGCGAATCCTCTTCCTCCAGAGGCTGGGTGCGGCGCAGGACGGCGCGGATGCGGGCCACTACTTCGTCCAGGCTGAAGGGCTTGGTCACGTAGTCGTCGCCACCCACGGTGAGACCAGTGACCTTGTCATCGGTGTCATCCTTGGCCGTGAGGAACAGGATGGGAAAATGCCGGCCGGCAGCGCGCAGCTTGCGGGTCACAGAGAATCCATCCATGTCCGGGAGCATGACGTCCAGTACGGCGAGGTCCGGGTTCTCGGCCTCGGCCTTGAGGAGCGCGTCACGCCCATTGGCCGCGGTCACCACCTCGAAGCCGGCGAAGCGCAGTGACGTTGCCAGCAGCTCAAGGATGTTGGGTTCGTCGTCCACGACGAGCAGTTTGGCCTCAGAAGTCTTATCGTTCACCAGCCCAGTGTCTCGGAGTTTCCTGAACGCATACTGAAGCAATTCCAGTTGTTTTCTGGACGGGTCCGACGTCGTTCGGGCGGGTTCAGCGGCGGCGTCGCCTCAGGGCTGTGCGGGCCAGCTCGATGCACATGAGCATGAACGCGACAGGGAAGAAAATGGCCGGAAAGATTGTGAAACCGCCCCAGACGACGTGTCCCATGAGAGCCGCTACAAGCACCACGATGAGTGACAGCGAACTCAGGACGGCCAGG
>JAKDKI010000176.1 GCA_030453435.1 Kocuria sp. | reverse complement strand
GCCCCACACCCACACCTGGGTGGGCCGCTAGGGTGTCCCCCCTCCCTCCCCCTCCCCGCCGGCGCGCCCCACACCCCCCCGGCGCCCCCCCCCCCGCGACCCTTTCCTAGCCGTTCGACGGCGGCGCTCGCGCTAGGCGGCGTTACGCACCAGGCCCAGCTCGGCCGGGCCCGCGAGTTCCTCATTGGAGGGCAGCACGCGCACCGTGTAACCGAAGGGACCGGAGCGATCGATGGTCATGGCTCCGCTGAACAGGAACCGGCCGTTGCCCAGCTCGGTCCCCCGATCCAGATATGCGTAGTTGCGCTCGTGAATGTGATCCGATTCGGAAACATGACCGAAGCCCACCTGCACCTTGACATCCTGCGGGTTCAGCGACCCCAGATTGACGTAGGCATTGATGGTCAGCTCATCGCCGATCTGCGGTTCCTGCAGCACACCTTCGGCATCCACGTGTTCCACGTGCACCTGAGGCCACGCTTGGCGCACCCGTTCAATCCAGCGCGAGGTGGAGCGGGCCACCTTGCCGTTCTCCGCGAGTGAGCGGCGCCCGGACACGCACGCCGGCACGTACAGCTTCTGCACGTAGTCGGTCAGCATGCGGCGAGCCGACACATTGGGGCCCAAGGTGGCGAGCGTGTGCTTGACCATGGCGAGCCACTGATGCGGAATCTCGTCCGAGGTGATTTCCGGATCATCCGTGGACTCACCGTAGAAACGCGGTGCCACGTGATTCTCAATCAGCTCGTAGAGGGCAGCGGCCTCAACATCGTCGCGTTCATCCGTGCTGGCCTTGTTGTCGGCGGTGGGGATCGCCCAGCCGTTCTGGCCGTCGTACATCTCGTCCCACCAGCCGTCCAACACCGACAGGTTCAGGCCACCGTTCATGGCGGCCTTCATGCCGGACGTGCCGCACGCCTCAAGCGGACGGAGCGGATTGTTCAGCCACACGTCGCAGCCCGGGAACAGCACCCGTGCCATGGCGATGTCGTAATTGGGGAGGAACACTATGCGGTGGCGAACCTCGGGATCGTCCGTGAAGCGCACCAGATCCTGGATCATGCGCTTGCCCATTTCATCGGCGGGGTGGGATTTACCCGCCACAACCAACTGAATGGGGTTGTCCGGATCGAGCAGCAGCTTCTTCAGACGTGCGGGGTCGCGCAGCATGAGGGTCAAGCGCTTGTAAGTGGGCACACGGCGTGCGAACCCGATGGTCAGCACGTCCGGGTCCAACACGGAGTCCGTCCACGCCAGCTCCGCGTCGGCGGCGCCGCGCTTCTTCCAGGAAGCCCGCAAGCGACGTCGAACGTCGTGCACCAGGCGCTCGCGCAGATCGCGGCGAACCTGCCACAGGTCCTTGTCGCTGGCCTGGTAGACCTTGCGCCAGCGTGAGGCGGGGTCCTGATCGTTCTCCTGCGGGTCGACCGCGAGGGCTCGCATGGCGGGGTCGATCCATGACGGCGTGTGCACGCCATTGGTGACCGAGGTGATCGGGACTTCTTCAGTGTCGAAACCGGACCACAGCCCCTGGAACATGCCTCGGGAGACCACGCCGTGCAGCTTGGCCACGCCGTTGGCGCGCTGAGCCAGACGCAGGCCCATGACCGCCATGTTGAACTTGCTGGGGTCACCGCCCTCGTAGTTCTCGGCACCCAACTCCAGGATGTGGGACGTGGGCACCGCGGGGGTCAGACCCGCATTGACGAAGTACTCCACCTGAGCACGATCGAAACGATCGATACCCGCCGGCACAGGGGTGTGGGTCGTGAACACCGTGGCGGAACGAACGGCCGTGAGGGCCTCGTTCCACGTCATGGGTTCGGAACCGTCCTGCGGGTTCATCAGTTCCTGGATGCGTTCGACACCCAGGAAACCAGCGTGTCCTTCGTTGCAGTGGAACACCTCGGGAGCGGGGGCTCCGGTGATGCGGGAGTACGCGCGCAGCGCTCGGATACCGCCCATGCCCAGGAGCAGCTCCTGCTGCAAGCGGTGATCACTTCCGCCGCCGTAGAGGCGGTCGGTGACGTTCCGGGCGTGCTCGTCGTTCTCGGGAATATTGGAATCCAGCAGCAGCAGCGGGACGCGGCCCACGTCTGCGCGCCAGATCTGGGCGGACAGCGAACGGGAATTAGGTAGGGGCAGCGAAATGCGCGCCGGGGTGCCGTCCTGCTCGCGCAGCAAGGTCAACGGCATTTCGTCGGGATCGAGTACGGGGTAGGTCTCCTGCTGCCAACCGTCTTGGGACAGCGACTGCTTGAAGTAACCGGCCTGGTACAGCAAACCGACGCCCACCACGGGAATTCCCATGTCGGATGCGGTCTTGAGGTGGTCGCCGGCCAGGATGCCCAGACCGCCCGAGTACTGGGGAAGCACCGAGGTGATGCCGTACTCGGCGGAGAAATAGGCAATGGCGGCGGGTGCGTCGTCGGTTTGGGTGCGCTGATACCACTGGGGTTGGGTCAGGTAACTGGTCAGATCGGCATCGAGGACTTCGATCTGCTTGACGGTCTCGGGATCTTCGGCGATCTGCTGGATTTCTTCACGCGTCAGGGAACCCAAAAGTTTCACGGGGTCACCGTGGACGTTTTCCCAGGCACGCGGGTTGAGCTGCGCAAACAGATCTTCAGTGGGCTTGTGCCATGACCATCGCAAGTTCTTGGCCAACCGGCTAAGGGGTGCAATGGATTCTGGCAGGACAGTGCGGACGGTGAATCTACGTATGGCCTTCACACGTGCGAGCCTACCGGGACGCGGGCCATCCCTTCTTCATAGTCCGATTAGGACACTTCCGTGACGTCAGAAGAGTGGCCGGCCTTAAGAATCGGGCCGATTGTCGCTAACGTTAGTTCCGTGTCGCAGCAGAATCCTCAGCCCACTGGCCATCACGCACGCAGCAACGACCCGCAGGAACCTACACCTCAGGCCGGGTCCGCCCAGCCTGATGTCGGTAGCCGCCTGAATGCACCGGTCCCCGCCACGGGAGTCCCGGACGTGTCGCCGTCGTTCCAGCGCTCGCATCAATCGGAAGACTCGGGTGTAGAGCAGCCGAACGATTCACCGGGAGTTGACCTCCTGGAAGACGACGATGTGGTGGACCGCGAACCCGCGGAACAGCACGGCACCGCGGAACTGGGAAGTGAAGCGGACTCCGGTGACTCATCGGAATTCCCCTCTGCCGACCTGGTCTACGGTCGCATTCCCATCACCGATGTCAGCCCCGTGGTCGAGTGCGGACGGTTTCCCGCCACCGCTATCCCCGGTGAAGACATCCAGGTTTCTGCCACCGTGTTCCGCGAAGGCCACGACTCCCTGGGCGCCAGCGCCGTTCTGTACGACCCGCAGGGTCGTGAGGACCAGCGCGTCACCATGACTCCGGGCGCACCCGGCACCGACACTTTTCATGCACTGCTCCGCCCGCGGTCCGAAGGTACGTGGAGCTTCGCGATCGAGGGCTGGTCGGACCTGTACGACACGTGGCTGCACGCCGCCGAAATCAAAATCGGTGTCGGCCAGGACGTGGAGCTCATGTTCAAGGAAGGCCAGCTTCTCTTCGAAGCGGCATCCAAGGAGTCCTCACGTTCTTCGGAAGAAGCGCGCGCCTTCGAGAATGCCGCCGCGCGCATGGCAGATACGAGCCTGTCCGTGGAGGACCGGCTGGCAGCTGGCACCTCGGACGAGGTCAAGTCCTACGTGGCTGAGCGCCCGCTGCGTGACTTGTTGAGTTCCTCTCAGCGGTACCCCATTGAGGTTGAACGCGAAGCTGCCGGGCGCGGGTCCTGGTACGAATTCTTCCCGCGTTCCGAAGGTGCCACGTGGGACGCGGAAGCGGGTCAGTGGGTTTCCGGCAACTTCAGGTCCGCGGTCAAGGCGCTTGATCGTGCCGCGGCCATGGGTTTCGACGTCGCATACCTGCCGCCGATCCACCCGATCGGCCGGGATCACCGCAAGGGCCCCAACAACTCGCTCGAGGCCGGCCCTCAGGATCCGGGATCACCGTGGGCCATCGGCTCGCCCGAGGGTGGCCATGACGCGATCCACCCCGACCTCGGTACCTTCGAGGATTTCGATAACTTCGTGGCCCATGCTCACGAGTTGGGTCTTGAAGTAGCTCTGGACCTTGCCCTGCAGGCGTCCCCCGACCACCCGTGGGTCAAGGAACACCCGCAGTGGTTCACCACTCGCGCGGACGGCACCATCGCCTACGCGGAGAACCCGCCCAAGAAGTACCAGGACATCTACCCCCTGAACTTCGACAACGATCCGCAGGGTCTAGCGCACGAGGTACTGCGCGTGGTGAAACTGTGGATCAGCCACGGCGTGGATATTTTCCGCGTGGACAATCCGCACACCAAGCCTCTGTGGTTCTGGGAATGGCTCATCGCACGCGTGCGAGAAGAGCACCCGGACACCGTGTTCCTGGCCGAGGCGTTCACCCGTCCGGCCATGATGCAGGGTCTGGCCAAGGCCGGCTTCCAGCAGTCCTACTCGTATTTCACCTGGCGCAACACCAAGGAAGAGATCGAAGAGTACCTGGAAGAAATTTCACACGAGACCTCGTCCGCGTACCGTCCCAACTTCTTTGTGAACACTCCGGACATCCTGACCGAATACTTGCAGTTCGGCGGCCCGGCTGCGTTCAAGGTACGTGCGGCTCTCGCCTCGACCGCTTCTCCGCTGTGGGGCGTGTACGCGGGATACGAGCTGTTCGAGCACGTTGCCCGCCCGGGTGCCGAAGAATACATGGACAACGAGAAGTACGAGCTGCGTCCCCGTGATTTCGAGGGCGCGGTCAAGCGGGGGGAGTCCTTGGCGCCCTACATCACCAGGCTCAACGAGATCCGAAAGGACCACCCGGCTCTGGGCGACCTGCAGAATCTCACCGTGCAGTCCACGAGCGATTCCGCGATCGTGGCCTACTCCAAGACCAAGACCGTGGAACACAACGGTCAAGAGGTTAAGGACACCGTGATCGTGGTGATCAATACCGATACGCACGCCACGCGCGAAGCCACGGTCTGGTTGGACCTGGATTCGTTGAACCTGGGTGATCATGATTTCAACGAGGACGGTTCGTTCTGGGTGGATGATTTGATTTCCGGTGACAGCTGGAAGTGGGGTACCCACAACTACGTCCGCTTGGATCCATACATTGAACCGGCGCACATCCTGCACATTCGACGCGACGTGAAGTGATCCCGGTGGTGGGGGGGGGCAGTCTCCGCACACCAAAGGATAACAAGCAATTTAATACCACAGGCACCCCCAAACGCCCAAACAAGCACCCCACAACC
>JAKDKI010000019.1 GCA_030453435.1 Kocuria sp. | reverse complement strand
ACGGACGATCCGCTCGCGGAAACTTCCGTGGTGGCAACCGGTTACGGCCCAGAATCCGTGTCCAAACTGGGCGTGGTGGGTCCCACCCGTATGGATTACCCCTCCACCATGGCGGCCGTCCGAGCCGTGGCGCGCTATTTGTCCCACACGCTGGGGGAGTAGCTGCGCCCGTTGAGGCGCCGTTCCCCATCCGCGTTGAGAAACACACACTGACGAAAGAAGAATCGATTCCATCGTGAGCGATCACTACGAAACCCTGGGCGTGACCCGGGATGCCAGCCCGGAAGAGATCAAGCGCGCCTACCGCAAGAAGGCCCGCAAACTCCACCCGGATGTGAATCCCTCCCCGGAGGCGGCCGAAGAATTCAAGCGTGTCTCCCACGCCAATGATGTTCTGGCCGACCCCGAGAAGCGCCGCGTCTATGACGCCACGGGTAACGAGAACGGAACCGACACCGGCTTCGGCGGGGGTTTCCCCGGCTCGGGCTTCGGCTTCGCGGACATTTTCGAAACGTTCTTCCAGGGCGCGGGTACCGCCGGCCAACGTGGCCCCCAGTCGCGTACCCGGCAGGGTCAGGACGCGCTCATCAACGTGCGGATCTCCCTCAAGGACGCCGTGTTCGGCGTGGAGAAGGACATCACCGTGGACACCGCGGTCGTGTGCCCCACCTGTCAGGGTTCGTGCTGCCAGCCCGGCACCAGCCCCACCACGTGTTCCATGTGCCGCGGCTCCGGTCACATGCAGTACCAGAAGCAGTCGATCCTCGGTGTGGTCACGACGCAAGCACCGTGTGCGTCGTGTAATGGCTTCGGCACCGTGATCGAGAACCCGTGTCACGAGTGCTACGGCGAGGGCCGCGTGCGGGATCGCCGCCCGCTGACCATCAAGATCCCCGCTGGCATCCAGTCCGGTAACCGCATCCGCCTGTCGGGTCAGGGCGAGGCCGGCACCGCTGGCGGACCCAACGGTGACCTGTACGTGGAGCTGAAGGTCGATCCCGACCCCACCTTCCACCGCGAAGGCGACGATCTGCACGCGCGCATCCGCATTCCCATGACCTCGGCCGGCCTGGGCACCACGGTCCAGCTCGACACGTTCGACGGCGCTCGCGACGTGGACGTTGCTGCGGGCACCCAATCCGGTGCCACCGTGACGCTTGAGGACCTCGGTGTAACCCACCTGCGCGGCAAGGGCCGCGGTGACCTTCAGGTGCACATCGAGGTGGAAACTCCGCAGGATCTCAATTCCGAGCAGCGTGAGTTGCTCGAGCAGTTGGCCGAACTGCGCGGTGAACGCCGTTCGGATGCGACCACCATGAACACGCCGTCCTCCGGTGGCTTCTTCTCCCGACTCAAGGATCGGTTCAACGATCTGTGACGGATCCGGTCTTCTTCGCCGATCCCGGTGAGCTGAGCACCGCAAGCGCCGGTGAGGAATTTATCCTCACCGGCGCTGAGGCGCGCCACGCCGTGACCGTACGCAGGCTGCGGACGGGGGAGACTCTAGATCTGGTGGACGGGGCCGGGACTCGGGCTTCGTGCGAATTCTTGCATGGTGACAAAGACACCATGACCGTGCGGGTGGCTTCCGTGACGCACGAACCCGCACCCGCTACCGAGTTCATTCTGGTTCAGGCGCTGGCAAAGGGAGACCGCGATTTACAGGCGGCCGAAAGCGCGACCGAGCTGGGCGTGGACCGTGTGGTCCCGTGGCAGGCCGAGCGCAGTATTGTGCGGCTCAAGCCCGATCGTGCCGCCAAGACCCTGGCCAAATGGCAGTCCACGATGACGGCAGCGGCCAAACAGTCCCGCCGTGCCCGCTGGCCGGAACTGGGGGAGCACGTCAACTCCAACGGTCTGGCCTCATTGATTCAACGGTCGTCTTCAAGTCGGTGGTTCGTTCTGCACGAGTCCTCAGACTTCTCCTGGGGCGGACTGCCCTCCGGCGAACTGAGCGATTCCGGGTCGATCGGATTGATCGTTGGCCCCGAGGGCGGGATCAGCGAACAGGAACTCGAACGATTCATCGCGGCGGGGGCGCGTCCCCTCAAGCTCGGCCACGAAGTCATGCGTGCCTCCACAGCCGGGCCGGCCGCATTGGCGGCACTCTGTGCTGTAACGGGGCGTTGGGCCTAGCCCCTCGGTCGATCGTTCGATCCGATCCCGCCGGTTCTCAGGGTGCGGTCCACACGGTTGCGCCCCGGGGCGGACGCTGGGCGGTTCAGTCCTCGACCACCGTGACGGGATGATCGTCCTCGATTTTTTGACCATCCTCGTTCGTTCCGGCAACACGGACGGTGTAATCGCCTGCGGGAACGTCCACGGGAATCCTGAACTCCGTGCCCGCCGTAGAGGTCGGAGACCCTGTTTCTTCGGTGACGTCTCCGGATTCCAGAGGATCGTCCTCGCCCCGGGGGATGACTTCCCATCGTGCGGACGCGAAATCCGGTAGCACCCGGCCGAACACCGTCAGGGGTGTGCCGGACTTCGTTCCCGTCTGCGGATCGATCAACCACACCGGTGACGCCAATGACGCATCACGGGCAATGGGTTCGTTAATGTCCACGGAACCGAAAGCTTTGTACTCGGATTGCCCGTCCACCAGGACGCGCACTTCCTTGGCCGTTGCCGCGTCCAGGAGGCCCGCGGTCACGGCGGCAGCGGAGACCGTGTAGACGAGCTGTTGAAGGGCCAACTCAGCGTTCTCGGCAGAAAGCCTGCTCGCGAATGCGGTGGCGGGCAGGTCCACGGTGATAGTGCCGTCGGGAGACACGGACGTACCGACGGACTCGACGCCCGTCCACAGTGACCGATAGTCCTGGTCGAGTGGTTCGAGCGTGGTCATCATGACCACGGCCTCGGCCACGGGGTCAGCGGTGTCGGTAGCACCAGGAGTGCGGAATTCACGGAACAGGTACTCAGACTGGTCACCGGTTCCGGCCCAGTAGACGGGCGTCTGCTCGGTGGCGACCCCCTCGTAGGCGTTGTCCGTGCCCATGGGGGCGGAAGCGATCCTCGGGGCGGTACTCGAGGCGTTGGTGGCACGGTCCGATGCCGAGCCACACGCCGTGAGACCCATGGCCACGACCAGTCCTACCGAGAGTGCCGTGAGCGGCCTCCGGGCACAGTGATGCCTTGTGTTCATGAGTTCACCACCCCGGTATGAGCTGTCGTTGGTGTCTGCACCGATTGTTGATGGGCATGCAGAACGTGTGTGTTTGGTACCGGTGAAACAAGATACCCACAGTTCAGGTTCACCATGAACCCCGATCTGGGCCACAGGCGAAACCGTTATCAACCTGCAACACAACGAGCGGTAGGCTGGTCCCTAATGACTGATCATGTATCCGGGGTCGAATCACACCCCCAAGACCACGAAGGCCACACCCGAGTTGTGGTGCACCTGCCCGACCGGGACACGGCACTGCGAGCGCTCGGCCAGGCGGACACCACCTTGCGTCTGCTGGAACAGAACTACCCGACCGTGCGGATCACCGTTCGCGACGTTGACGTGGCGTTCGAAGGACCCGTTGACGCTGCCCGTTCCGCCGCGGCGTTGCTTGAAGAACTCGTGGTGCTGGCACAGCGCGGCACCGAGATCACGGAACGAACCGTGATGCGTGTGACCCGCATGCTGCGCGAAGCGGAGGGAATGCGCCCCGCCAGTGCCTTGGCCACGGGCATCCTGTCGACGCGGGGTAAGACCATCCGCCCCAAGACCGTCAACCAGAAGCACTATGTGGATGCCATTGATGAGCACACCGTGGTGTTCGGTGTGGGACCGGCAGGTACCGGTAAGACGTACCTGGCCATGGCCAAGGCGGTTCGGGCCCTGCAGTCCAAAGAGGTCAGCCGCATCATTCTCACGCGACCCGCCGTCGAGGCCGGGGAACGACTGGGGTTCTTGCCGGGTTCGCTCAACGACAAGATCGACCCCTACTTGCGTCCGTTGTACGACGCTTTGCACGACATGATGGACCCGGAGTCCATTCCGCGCCTGATGGAAGCGGGCACCATTGAGGTGGCGCCCCTGGCCTACATGCGTGGCCGCACCCTCAACGACGCGTTCGTCATTTTGGACGAGGCCCAGAACACCACCCCGGAACAGATGAAGATGTTCCTCACGCGCCTGGGCTTCGGGTCACGCATCGTGGTCACGGGCGACGTCACGCAGGTGGATCTCCCGGGCAGTACGTCTTCGGGTCTCCGTCAGGTGCAACACGTGTTGCAGCACATTGACGACATCGCCTTCTGCGAGCTCACCGCCCAGGACGTGGTGCGCCACGAACTGGTGGGGGAGATCGTCGCGGCCTACGACCAGTTCGATACGACCAACCGGCATCGCAACGAACGGCGCCGCCGTAAGGACGAACGCCGGGCCGCGGCCTCTGCCCCGGCCGAACAGCGCGATGAGCAGTCATGAGCGTATCGATCGACACGCCGTGGGGGTCCCCGGAAGAACAAGCCACGTACCCCGAGGCCTACCGCGCGGTGGATCCCGGCCAGCTGACCGCGTTGGCCGACCTCGCCTTCAAGCGTTGGCACATTCACCCGGATACGGAACTTTCCATTTCAGTGGTGGACGAGGATCAAATGGCCGAACTGCACGTGCAGTGGTTGGATCTGCCGGGGCCCACCGATGTGATGTCCTTTCCCATGGATGAACTCCGCGCTGGAACCGAGGATGATTTGAGCCTCGGAATCCTGGGCGACATTGTGTTGTGTCCTCCCGTGGCCCAGCGGCAAGCGGACGCGGCCGGTCACAGCACTCAGGACGAGTTGTGTCTGCTCACCGCCCACGGGATGCTCCATCTGCTCGGACACGATCATGTGGAGGAGTCCGAGCGGGAAGCCATGTTCACCCTGCAGCGGGGTCTGCTCGAAGAGTTCTTGGGGCGCGGCGCTCCCGTCGAAACCATGAAGTGACCCCGCCGAAATCTTTCTGAAAGGACATGGACATGTCTGAAAATCATCAGGACACCCCCGGGCAGCAGTTTCGCGCGGGCTTCGCCGTGTTCGTGGGCCGACCCAACGTGGGCAAGTCCACCCTGACCAATGCGCTGGTGGGGCGCAAGGTGGCCATCACCTCCAACCGGCCCCAGACCACACGCCACACCATCCGGGGTATCGTCCACCGCAAGGACGGCCAACTGATCCTGGTGGACACACCGGGCCTGCACCGGCCCCGCACCCTACTGGGCCAGCGCCTCAATGACGTGGTGGCAGAGACCCTGGGCGAGGTGGACGTGATCGGTTTCTGCGTCCCCGCCGACCAGAAGGTTGGCCCGGGCGACCGCTACATCGCGCAGCAGGTAGCCGCGGCTGCCGGCCGTAATCCCGTGGTCGCCATTGTGACCAAGGCGGATTCTGTGCCGCGCGACAGGCTGGCCGAGCAACTGATTGCCGTCACAGAACTCGGTCGCGAGGTCATGTCCGAGGAACAAGCCCAGCGGGAGCAACGACGCCGCCGCCGCGCGGCGTCGTCGTCGAATGTCGCCTCCGTGAACGAGAACGCGCGTTCCGCGCAATCCGAGGCCGGTTGGAGCGACGTCATTCCTGTGAGCGCCAAAGACGGCTTCCAGGTGGAGGAACTCGCGGCGCTGCTCGTACGTCTCATGCCGGAATCCCCGGCGCTGTATCCGGACGGTGAGCTGACGGACGAACCGGAAATCACCATGATGGCCGAGCTCATCCGCGAGGCCGCGCTCGAGGGCGTCCGGGATGAGCTGCCCCACTCGTTGGCCGTGGTGGTGGATGAGGCCAGCGAACGCGAAGGTCGCTCGGCGAATAACCCCATGTTGGACGTTCACGCGAGCCTGTTCGTTGAACGCCCGTCCCAGAAAGCCATCGTGATCGGTAAGGGCGGCTCGCGCCTGCGGGAGATCGGGACCAAGGCCCGCACCCAGATCGAAGCTCTTCTGGGGACCAAGGTGTACCTGGATCTGCACGTGAAGGTCGCCAAGGAATGGCAACGTGACCCCAAGCAACTGTCCCGGTTGGGATTCTGACATCCCCGCCCATTTTCAGGTGGGATTAGGAAACGCTCCCTACCCTGTCTAGGGCCTCATCAGCATCACGTACCGACTCAGGAGAATCACCCGGTGGAATCACGCAGCGCACACGGACGTGGCAACCGCGCGTCCCGTGAACCTGCGCCCTGGGAAACCCCCGCAACCCGACGGCAGTCGCTGCACGAGGACCGTGACGACGAGTTCATCAAGCTGAAACAGACGGGCCGGCACCACCGTTCGCGGGATCACAGGCCCTCGGCACGCAAAATTGCGGCGATCCTCACGGTCTTCGGGCTGATTGCGGTGCTGGGGATCGGCGGGGTGGCCGCGCTGCGGCTCAGTAGCAACCTGGACAGTAGTCCTCTCAACCTCTCGGACGGTTCCTCGAGCGTTGGGGAAGGCCCCCTGGACATCCTGGTCATGGGTTCGGACACCCGAACGGGTTCCGGTAATTCCGAGTACGGGGACGAGGACGACGCGTCCGGGCGCACGGACGTCATGATGCTCGTCCACGTCACCGAGAACCGGGACGCCGTGACTGTCGTGTCATTCCCGCGTGATCTGGTCGTGGACATCCCCAAGTGCACCGACCCCGAGTCAGGGGAGGTATTCCCCGCCCACCGGGACATGATCAATTCCGCCGTGGAGAACGGCGGTCCAGGGTGCACCGTGGCCACCGTCAACGAAATGGCCGGTGTGGACATCGACCACTTCATGCTCGCGGACTTCAATGCCGTGAAGGAGCTGTCCTCCACGGTGGGTGGCGTACAGGTGTGCGTGAACCGGCCCGTGGACGATCCCAAGTCCGGGCTGAAACTTCCCGCCGGTATTTCCTCGGTCGAGGGCGATCAGGCCTTGGCCTTCCTGCGTTCCCGCGCCGCCTTCGGGGACGGCGGTGACGAATCCCGCATTCGGTCACAGCAATCGTTCCTGGCGTCACTGACCCGCAAAATCCAGAGTGACGGCACACTGAACAGCCTGCCGCAGCTCTACAAGATCGCGGAAGTCATGACCCAGAATCTGCACGTGGACGAGGGCCTGACGTCGCTACCCACACTTGTGGGGATCGCCGGTACCTTTGCCGGAATCGATCTGGGGCGGATTGCGTTCGTCACGGTTCCTAATGTCCCGAATCCGGAGGACCCCAACCGCCTGGTTCTGGACGAAGAACCTGCGGAACGGTTGTTCGACACGCTCCAGCAGGATCGCGCCGTGACCGACGCCGCGCCGTCATCCACCGGCTCTGCGCCGGCCTCCGAGGAGGGTCAGGAAACCGAGGCGGCCCAGGATGACGACGCCGCCGCGGCACCCACTGAGGCCGCTGCCACCGCCGATGCCGCGCCGGTAGAAACCTCGGCGCCGGCCGCGCCGAGCACTGCGCCCGAATCGGCAGCCACCGAGGACGCTTCGCAGGAATGGGCACCCCAGGTGCAGCCGTCTCTAGTGCCGATCACAGTGGCCAACCGCTCGGGGGAACCGGACCGTGGTGAAGAGATTCGCGACCTTCTGGCCGAGTCCGGTTATACCCAGGCCGAGACCGCCCGCACCGGAACCGCTCTGGCGGGTACGCAGATCTTCTACAACCCCACGTGGGCCACAGCAGCTGATGACTTGGCCGCGTTGTTGGGAGTCCCGGACAGTCAGCTCGTGGCCGACTACGAGTTGGAGGGCCTGCGCGTCTCCATCGGCCAGGACTTCACCTCCGGCGAGAAACTGGACCTCTCCGGAGCTCTGCCGGACGAGCTGCAAGGGCAAACAGCCGAGCAGTTCACCTGCCAGGACTGACGGGGTCAGTAGGACCCATCCGGGGAGGAAATCCACGGGACTGTGGCAGCTGGGCCGTGGCCTCCGCTCGACATGATGGCGCGCATTTTCCGGGCAGCGCCCGTCCAAGTGGTACGTTGGATCACATGCGGCCAGGGAACGTGCGACTCCTGCTTATGTGCCGCAGCGGGGCCTCACCCATCTGACGGACGGCCGACCGACCCGCTGCGGAGTTTCGTGGTGCCGGCCCTATCTCGTATTTATTGAAAGGCCCGCTTTTCGTGAAGAATTTGCAGCGTCCCTCCGGTATGCCCGTGCACAAGTACACGCCGTACCAGCAGAATTTCCCGTTCGACATGTCGGACCGCACCTGGCCCGACAAGGTCATCACCAAGGCGCCTCGGTGGTGTGCGGTGGACCTGCGTGACGGTAATCAGGCTCTGATCGAGCCCATGGATCCCACCCGCAAGCTCAAGATGTTCGAGCTGCTGGTCAGCATGGGATTCAAGGAGATCGAGGTGGGTTTCCCCTCGGCTTCACAGATCGATTTCGATTTCGTCCGCAAGCTGGTCGAAGAGGATCGGATCCCGGAGGATGTCTCCATCCAGGTCCTCACGCAGTCCCGCGAGCACCTGATCGAGCGCACCTATCAGGCGATTGAGGGCGCGCCCAACGCCATCGTGCACCTGTACAACTCCACGTCGCGCTTGCAGCGCCGTGTCGTGTTCAAGCAGGATATGGACGGCATCGTGGACATCGCCCTGACCGGCGCCCGGTTGTGCATGAAGTACGAGGAGCAGCTCAAGGACACCAACGTGACCTACGAGTACTCTCCCGAGTCCTACACCGGCACCGAACTGGAGTTCGCGGCCCGCATTTGCAATGAAGTGGCCGAGACCTTCGAAATCGGTGACGGACGGCAGATGATCATCAACCTGCCCGCGACCGTTGAGGAAGCCACCCCCAACGTGTATGCGGATTCCATCGAGTGGATGAGTCGTCACCTGTACCAGCGCGATGACATCATCATCTCGCTGCACCCGCACAACGACCGCGGCACCGGCGTGGCCGCTGCCGAGCTGGGGTACCTGGCCGGAGCGGACCGGATCGAAGGTTGCCTGTTCGGCAACGGTGAGCGCACCGGCAACGTGGACCTGGTCACGCTGGGGCTGAACATGTTGACCCAGGGTGTGGACCCGCAGATCGACTTCTCCGATATCGACGAGATCCGCCGCACCGTGGAGTTCTGCAATCAGCTGCCCGTTCCGGAACGCAGCCCCTACGGCGGCGACCTGGTCTTCACCGCGTTCTCCGGTTCCCACCAGGATGCGATCAAGAAGGGCTTCGAGTCCATGGAGAAGGACGCGTCCGACCAGGGCGTCACCGTGGACGAGCTCGAGTGGGCCGTTCCGTACCTGCCCATCGACCCCAAGGACGTGGGCCGCAGCTACGAGGCCGTGATCCGCGTGAACTCGCAGTCCGGCAAGGGTGGCGTGGCCTACCTGCTCAAGAGCGAGTACGGAGTGGACCTGCCCCGTCGTGCTCAGATCGAGTTCTCCGGTGTGGTGCAGAAATACACGGAGACCTCCGGTTCCGAGGTCAGCGGTGCGCAGCTGTGGAACATCTTCACGGATGAGTACCTGCCCGCACGTGAGAGCGGCGATCACCGCTGGGGTCGCTACCGCATCTCCAGCATGTCCACTCACGCGGAGGACGAGGGTAATACCGTTCTGGAGATCGGCCTGGACGTGGACGGCCAGCGTCACGACCGCACGTCGCAGGGCAATGGCCCCATTGACGCACTGATCTCGCTGTTCAACGCCGAGGGCGTGGATGTCCGTCTGCTCGATTACTCGGAGCACACGATGTCCGCCTCAGCCAACGCGCAGGCTGCGAGCTTCGTGGAGTTGGCCGTGGGTGACCGCGTGCTGTGGGGCGTGGGTATGGACAACAACACCACTCGTTCCTCCCTCAAGGCCGTGATTTCCGCCATCAACCGCGCCGTTCGTGACGCTCAGTTGGCAGAACAGGCCTAATCCCCGTTGTATCGATTCAACCGCCGACGCCGCTCGGTGACCTTCCGTAGAGAGGGCCACTCAGCGGCGTCGGCGTGTTCGTCTGCGCGCACGGGCCCGCAGGTAGGCGTGGGAGACTAGGGGAGTGGCCGGTTCAACTTTCGCTTCTCGCTCGTACCGCGATGAAGCCGTGGTGCTGCGCACCTATAAATTGGCCGAGGCGGACCGCATCGTGATCCTCCTGACCAGGGAGCACGGGCAAGTGCGAGCGGTGGCCAAGGGCGTGCGCAGGACCACCTCGCGCTTTGGGGCTCGCTTGGAACCGTTCAATGTGGCCACGCTGCAGTTAGTACAGGGCCGCACGCTGGACATCGTCTCGCAAGCGCTGGGTAAGCGCTCGTACGGCGAACAGATAGGTTCCGACTACTCCAAGTACACGGCCGCGGCCGCCATGGTGGAGACCGCCGAGAAACTGACCGCGGACGACTATGACACCGCCCAGCAGCATTACCAGCTCTTGACCGGCGCCCTGTCTGCGGTGGCGCGTGGTCTCCACGAACCCGGACGCACGCTTGATTCCTATTTACTCCGGGCGGTGTCCATTGCCGGGTGGGCCCCGAGCTTCGTGGACTGCGCCCGCTGCGGAGCGCCCGGTCCCCATCGTTCCTTCTCCGCCGCGATCGGTGGTGCCGTGTGTCCGCAGTGCCGGCCACCGGGATCCGCCGCCCCCAGCGAAGCGACGTTCGTCCTGCTCCAGGGACTGCTGCAGGGAGATTGGGAAACCATCGACGCCGCAGACTCCAAGTCGGCACGCGCCGCAGCGGGATTGGTGGCCAGCTACATTCAATGGCACATGGAACGGTCGGTGCGTTCCTTGAGCTTGGTCGAACGCACCGAATGATTCAGTAAAGGACGCAGAGCGTGAGCAGATTCTCCCCGCCACCGGCGCACCCCAGCGGTGCCAAGCCCCCGGCGATTCCGGAACAATTCGTGCCTAAACATGTGGCCCTGGTCATGGATGGTAACGGACGCTGGGCCAATGAGCGCGGCTTGCCCCGTAACGAGGGGCACCGAGCGGGGGAGCGAGCCCTCCTTGACGTGGTGGCCGGCGCCATCGAAATGGGGATACCCAACGTCTCCGCGTACGCGTTCTCCACGGAGAACTGGAAACGATCACCGTCCGAGGTGGCGTTCCTCATGAACTTCACCGGGGACGTGATGAAGCGTCAGCTGCCCACGTTCCAGGAATGGGGTATTCGTGTGCGCTGGGCCGGTCGTAGACCCAAACTGTGGAAGTCCGTGATCAACCGCCTCGAGCACGCCGAGGAAGAAACCAAGGACAACGACGTGGTCACACTGACCATGTGCGTGAACTACGGAGGACGGGCGGAAATTGCGGATGCCGCCGCGGCCATGGGGCGTGACATTCAGGCCGGTGTACTGGATCCCCGATCCATTTCCGAGACAACGGTGCAGCAGTACCTGGACGAACCCGACCTGCCGGACGTGGATCTCTTCCTGCGTTCCTCCGGTGAGCAACGCATTTCGAACTTCATGCTGTGGCAATCGGCCTATGCGGAGCTCGTGTTTCTCAACGTGCTCTGGCCCGACGTCGATCGTACGGTGCTGTGGCGCGCGGTTGAAGAATACGCGAGCCGTGACCGGCGATACGGGGGAGCTGAGGATAAAGTTGCAGGGGGAAGTTGAGGGTTATTCTTCAAATTTCAATATTGACTTGAATTATTTCTGACACGTTGAACACCGGAGTCCGGGCGCTTGGGCCATATGCAAAACTGAGACCATGCGCTTGTACCCCACATTCTTCAAAGTCGCGTTCTCCTGGATGGATGCGGAACTCGCCCACATCCTTGGTTTCGCCGGTATCAAGGCCATGCATCGTAGTGGTCTCGGATCGGTACTGAGTAAATTCACCCGCCCGGATCCCGGCAGCGCAGTAGAGGTGATGGGGCTTCGCTTCCCATCGGCTTTCGGTCTGGCCGCTGGATTCGACAAAGGGGCCACCGGTACCCACGCACTCACGGACCTCGGTTTCGGCCACGTGGAGATCGGCACCGTGACGGGTCAGGCGCAGCCCGGTAACCCCAAGCCGCGACTCTTCCGCCTCATCAAGGATCGCGCGGTCATCAACCGCATGGGATTCAATAACGACGGCGCTGCTGCCGTCGCTCCCCGCGTTGCCGCTGCACTGCAGTCACTGAGTGAACAGGCCCTCAAAACCGGTCTGGAACGACCCATCGTGGGCGTGAACATCGGCAAGACCAAAGTGGTCGAGCTGGAGGATGCCGTGGGGGATTACGTCACGAGCACCCGGGCCCTGGCCCCGTACGCCGACTACCTCGTGGTCAATGTGTCCTCACCCAACACCCCTGGTCTGCGGCAGCTGCAGGAACTCGATTCGCTGCGACCGTTGCTCACTGCAGTACGCGAAGAATCCTCGGCCGTATCGGGGCGCCACGTACCCCTGCTCGTGAAGATTGCCCCGGACCTGGCGGACGCCGATGTCCAGGCGGTGGCCGAATTGGCTCTGGACCTCGGGTTGGACGGCATCGTGGCCACCAACACGACTATTGCTCGTGATGGCTTGGGCCTGCGTAGCAGCGAGGACGAGGTCACCGCGTGTGGTGCCGGCGGGCTGTCCGGGCGGCCAGTGCGGGGTCGTTCCCTGGAGGTCTTGAAAATGCTGCGCCAGCACGCGGGAGACCGGCTGACTCTGATCTCGGTGGGAGGCGTGACAACCTCCGAGGACGTGATCGAGCGCCTGGACGCGGGTGCTGACCTGGTGCAGGGGTACACGGCATTCTTGTACGAGGGGCCGTTCTGGGCAGCCAGAATCAACCGCGGTCTCAAGAAAGCAGCGCGCCGCGTCCGTGGTTGAGGCCTGAGAGCCGCGACTTCTCGTACCGCGCCCCGGCGCAATGCAACGGGACCCGCACCAATTCGGTGCGGGTCCCGTGTGCTGTCGCAGATGAGAACGTCTGAGCCTAAGCGGGGCGTTCCCCGCGACGAACCTGTGGCTTGGGCAGGCGAAGGCGACGAATGGTGAAGGTGCGCATCGCGGCGTACCAGCGGGTGCCTCGCTGGACCTCGCCGAACTTACGTTGCATGACGGACTTCATGCGCGTCGTAGTGATGAAGGCGTCGATCACGCACAGGGCGATGTAGCCGTACATGATCCAAATGAAGGTCAAGCCGATCGCCTGGTTGGGCAGGAACAGAATGAACAACATGAGGATCAGGAAAATCAGAACGAACTCACCGATGTTGAAGCGGGAGTCGATCCAGTCGCGGGCGAAGCGGCGCTGCGGGCCGCGGTCGCGGGGGCCGAGATAACGCTCATCGCCGGCGGCCATGCCGGCCTGGGCCACAGCGCGACGTTCACGCTCGGCCTGGCGGGATTCGGCCTTGGCGATCTTGCGGTCGGCCGGTACCAGGGGGCGCTTGCGCGCGGCTTCCTGTTCCTTACGGCTGGGAGTAGGGCGGCCCTTACGGCCATCGGCGGGGGCGGTCTCAACCGGCTCGCTCGTGGCGCCTACGGCCGTGGACCCCGTGGATTCATCTGCTTTCTTGCGTCCAAACACCGATCCAGGATAGCCGAGTCAGCGCGAGACGCGGCATCGCGGTGCAATCGGCGCGTAACCAGACCGCGGCGATAGTGTGGGAGCCATGAGTACCGAGTTCACTCCACCGAGCCAGGACACCATCGATACGTTGCGGGAGACCGTCAGCGGATCCCGCGAGCGACTTCTGGGGGAGCTCTCCGAGCTCGTTGCCATCCCGGGTATCGCGTGGGAGTCCTTTGACCCCGCCGACCTCGAACGCAGCGCGGAAGCGGTCAAGGGCCTACTCTCCGAGTTGCCGTTCGACAGTGTGGATATCCTGCGCGTCCAACAGGGCGAGCGTCCCGGAAATCCGGCGGTGGTGGCACGTAAGGCAGCTGCGCCGGGTTATCCCACCATTCTCCTGTACGCCCACCACGACGTGCAGCCCCCGGGGAAACGTGAACTCTGGAACACCGAGCCGTTCCAGGCCGTCGAGAAGGACGGCCGTTTATGGGGCCGCGGTGCCGCCGATGACAAGGCCGGCGTGATGGCGCACGTTGGTGCCCTCCGCGCCTTCTTCGAGCACGCAGGCGACGAACCGTCCCTTGGTGTGGCCGTGTTCATCGAGGGTGAGGAAGAGGCTGGTTCACCGGGATTCGAGGATTTCCTCCGGGAATACCGCGATCGACTCGCTGCAGACGTGATCGTTATTGCCGACTCCTCCAACTGGGAGGTCGGAGTTCCCGCCCTGACCACCAGCCTGCGAGGCGTGGTCGGAGGTGTTGTGGAGCTCTCCGTGCTGGATCACTCCGTACACTCCGGTATTTACGGCGGCCCCGTACTCGACGCACCGACCTTGTTGGCGCGCCTGATCGCCACGCTTCACGACGACGACGGCGCCGTGGCAGTAGCCGGTTTGCTCTCCGAAGACGACGTGGACGTCGATTACGAGGAAGAACGTTTCCGCGCCGACGCCGGCGTGTTGGATGGCGTGCAGTTGGCGGGCACTGGATCAATCGCCTCCCGCCTGTGGACCAAGCCTGCACTGTCCGTGACCGGTATCGACGTCACGGACGTCGATACGGCGTCCAACACCATTGCCTCGACCGTTCGAGCTAAATTGAGCCTGCGTATCGCCCCGGGGCAGAATCCCCAGGATGCGGGGGAGGCATTGCGTAAGCACGTCGAGGAGAACGCACCCTTCGGTGCGCATGTGAGTTTCTCCGTCGAAGAAGCCGGGCCGTCCTTCCGCGCTGACACCCAAGCGGTCAGTTCACAGATCGCGTTGTGGGCCTTCGAGCAGGCCTGGGGTCGGCCCGCCGTGAAATCCGGTATGGGTGGCTCCATCCCGTTTACGGCGACCCTCACCGAGGCGTACCCTGATGCCCAGATCCTGATAACAGGTATCGAGGATCCGGACACCCGAGCACACAGTGCCAATGAATCCCTCCATATCGGGGATTTCTTGCACGCGGTAACAGCTGAGGCTCTGGTCCTGACGGCCCTTGCCGAACAAGGCCGTCGTGACTCGGAATGATTCTCGTACCAGAGGCGTTTGAAGATTAAAGAACGGTTCGTCTTCGCGAACCGCCCACGGTAGGACAGAAAGCGAGCACCATGAGCGTCACCACCGACAATGAGACCACCCAAGAACTGCCGACCCACGAGGTCCAGTTGACCGACGAGGCCGCCCAGAAGGTTCGTGATCTCCTGAACCAGGAGGGTCGCACCGACCTTCGTCTGCGAGTGGCCGTTCAGCCCGGCGGCTGCTCGGGCCTGATCTACCAGCTGTACTTCGACGAACGCGTCCTGGACGGCGACCACACCCGCGACTTCGACGGCGTGGAAGTCATCGTGGACAAGATGAGCGTCCCGTACCTCAACGGCTCCACCGTGGACTTCGAGG
>JAKDKI010000018.1 GCA_030453435.1 Kocuria sp. | reverse complement strand
ACCCTGAACAAGTCCCATTCTTCCCGGTCAGACGGGCATCCCGTCTTTAATTGCGACCCAAGCCCAGCATGCTCATCGGTGGATCAAGGCTAAGATAGTGCGCGAAGGTCGGAGACCAACGGTCACGGAGCGCTCCGACTATCATGGATCCCATGGACAAGCGGTATCAGGTATTCATCAGTTCGACGTTCGTCGATCTCATCGACGAACGTCGAGAGGTGATGCAGGCGTTGCTTGAGATGGACTGTATGCCTGCGGGGATGGAGCTCTTCCCCGCAGGAAACGATGACCAGTGGACGTTGATCAAGGGTGTTATCGAGCAGAGCGACTATTACCTCGTGGTTCTCGGTGGTCGCTACGGCTCCGTCACTGAAGAGGGTGTCAGCTACACCGAGAAGGAGTACGACTATGCAGTCGAGCTCGGGATACCCGTGATGGGCTTCGTACCGGCCGACATAGACGAGATCCCCGTCGGCAAGACCGACAAGAACGACGCTGCCGCGCAGAAGCTCGACGAGTTCCGCGTCAAGGTCCAGAGGCGGATGACCAAGGAGTGGAAGAACGCTGACGACCTCGGCTCGAAAGTGACTCGCGGACTGATGCATCTGATCAAGAACCACCCGCGGCCCGGCTGGGTGCGAGGCGATCAGGCAATGACATCTGAGACCAGGGTCCAGATCGCAGAGCTCGAAGCGAAGATCGCCAAGCTAGAGAAGCACGAGATCGAGACTGGCAAAAACGCAGCTTCGGAGATCGACAGCAGCTTTGCCCACGGTAAGGAGGAGGTCGAGGTTACCCTGGTGCGCAAGGGCTACAACAGTAGCTACGAAAGGATCGAAGAGCTCGGTGCCCTCAAGTACACATGGGACGAGATCATGGAGGTTCTTGGTCCGTTCATGATCGACGAGGCCCCCGAACCCTCTCTGCGGCACACCTTCAACAGTCACATGCTTAGTGAGATCCAGGCTGACCCCGAAGGATGGCCGCCCGACATATCTAACGAGTCTGCGGCGATCTCGGACAAGTCGTGGGGTTCGATCATCGTCCAGCTGAGGGCACTGCGGCTCATTACGACCGGCACGAAGAAGCGGACGGTGAGAGACAAGGCGGTGTACTGGAAGCTGACGCAGGCAGGTGACGACTATCTGGTCGCGCTGCGGGCCGTGCCGAGCAGTACTCGCGCTCACGACTGAAGCACTTCCTCTCATTGCGGGCTCGTTCAACAATCGGTCGTATGTCGAACACTGAACGGCTGGCCACCGAAAGGAGGATCTACCGCTCCAATCTGTTCACAAACCCGTTCATTAACTGGTAGTCTTGAAGCAAGTTAATGAACACGTATGTTGAACGGGGGTTTGTCATGTCACTGGTTGGCCTGGTGCGGGTGAGCACGAAGAAGCAGGAGACGTCTCGGCAGCACGATGCCCTTGATCCGATCTGCGTCAAGGTGTTCGAGGAGAAGGTCAGCGGCAAGCTCGACGTCGATGCCCGTCCAGGGCTCCGCGAAGCGATCGAGTACATGCGGGACGGCGACATGCTGACCGTGCAGGAGGTCGACCGGCTCGGCCGCAACCTCCTGGAAGGGCTCATCGTCCTGACCGACCTGTTCGAGCGCGGCATCGCGGTCAAGGTGCTGGAAGGGATCGCAGCCGGCGAGCACACCGAGCGCAGCCTCATCCTCGACCTGGCACTCGCATTGGCCGAGGACCGTCGCCGCGACATCGTCCGCAAGACGAAGAACGGGCTGGAGGCGGCAAGGAAGCGCGGCAAGGTCGGCGGGCGGCCGAGAGTCGTCGACGACGACCTCCGGGCGGTCATCCTCGCCCGTCGGGAACGGGGCGAGTCAATCCGTGTGATCTCCAGCGCGACAGGCGTATCCGGCGGCAGCGTCCACAAGGTACTGGCCGAACAGGCAGCAGCCGGGTAGCAACAGGAGCACGGATCCTCAACCAGGAGACTCTATTGCACGAGTGTCACAACCCCGACATGCGTTACGAGAACCCGCTGTACTTTGCAGAAGAGGCGGCCCAGCTGGATCTCCTGGCGGATGGTCGCGTTGCGCTCGGTGTGAGCCGGGGATCTCCCGAACCTGCGCTGCGCGGGTGGGAGTCATTCGGCTACACCGGCTCGGAGGATCCGCGCGGCGCGGATATCGCCCACGATCACTTCGAAAAATTCATGCGCGCCATCAAGGGCGAACCCATGACCTACGCGGATCCCGCACAGTACGGCGCTGGTGCCAAGCTGGCCATCGAACCTCAGTCGGCCGGTCTGGCCGAGCGGATCTGGTGGGGCGCAGGCTCTGTCAAGACTGCCGAGTGGGCCGCTGAGCAGGGAGTGAACCTTATGAGTTCCACGCTACTCACGGAGGCGAACGAGGGCAGCTTTGCAGAGCAGCAGGCCGAACAGCTGCGGAGGTTCCGGGATGCGTTCCGGGCGGCGGGCCACACCCGAACTCCTCGCACCTCGGTGAGCCGCAGCGTGTTCCCGATCGTGGGCCCCGAGGACGAAATCTTCTCCTACATGGGCGCCCGCGAATCGCGGGACCAGGTGGGCGTGATTGACGGGTTCACCTCGATCTTCGGTCGCACTTACGCGGGCTCACCGGACAAACTCGTGGACCAGCTGAAACAGGATCAAGCGGTCATGGAATCCGACACCCTCATGCTCACGATCCCCAGCCAGTTGGGTCCCGAACTGAACCTGCGCATCCTGGAGAACTTCGCCAAGTACGTTGCCCCCGAGCTCGGGTGGCAGCCGAACACCGAAGGCCCCGTGACGGGGTACGAGCTTTCCTAAGCCGAGCTGACGGCGTCGCCCCGTGGCCGGTAGCGACGACGTCGCCAAGCTCACCTCCCCGGTGCCGCTCACCGTGCGTGGGCGGCCCCGCTCTGACTTAAACTGATGGGTATGTCCCTGCCGAAAATTGTGCTGTTCTATGTCTTCACCCCGCTGGCCGACCCCGAGGCGATCAAACTGTGGCAGCTGAATCTCGCCGAGCGCAGCAATGTGAAGGGGCGCATCATCGTCTCCGAACAGGGCATCAATGCGACCGTGGGCGGGGACATCCACGACGTGAAGCGCTATGTGAAGGGACTCAAGGAGTACGCGCCGTTCAAGGACGCGGACATCAAGTGGTCGGACGGCGTGGGGGATGATTTCCCGCGATTGAGCGTCAAGGTCCGCCCGGAATTGGTGACTTTCCATGCTCCCGATCCGATCACCGTGACCGAAGAAGGCGTGCAGGGTGGCGGTACGCACCTGAAGCCGCACCAGCTGCATGAACTGATGGCGGAGCACGGGGAAGAAGTGGTGTTCTTCGACGGTCGCAACGCCATGGAAGCCCAGATCGGCAAGTTCAAGGACGCACTGGTCCCGGAGACGGATACGACCCGAGATTTCATCGACGAGATCGAGTCCGGCAAGTACGACGCGTTCAAGGACAAGCCCGTGGTTACCTACTGCACCGGTGGCATCCGCTGTGAAGTACTCAGCGTGCTCATGAAGAACCGCGGTTTCCAGGACGTCTATCAGCTGGACGGCGGTATCGTGCGCTACGGCGAGGCCTACGGCAACAAAGGACTGTGGGACGGCTCGCTCTACGTCTTCGACAAGCGCATGCACATGGAATTCGAGCCGGGCGCTCAGTCCTTGGGTACATGCGTTGAATGTGGCAACCCCACGCCCCGCTACGTGAATTGCGCCGAACAGAGCTGCCGTCAGTTGTTCCTGTGCTGTGAGTCCTGCACCACATCCGGATCGCGTGATCACTGCCCTGACTGCGTGCCGGCTGCGGCCTGAGGAATCACTACCGCTCATGCGGCGCGTGGGTCTGGGCTCTCGTACTCTGGGGGTATGAACCAGGAAGAACCACAGGTCACGGACGCCTCCATCACGCTGTTGCGCACCGGTGAGGTGAAAACCCAGGACTGGGGAACACGTCCTTGCCAGACTGCCGCGGTGAAAACCCCGCACGAGGGCCCAGCGCGGTTGACCACCACGGGGTTCGTGGGCGACGAGCAGGGCGACCTGAAGCATCACGGCGGTACAGAAAAAGCCGTGTGCTGTTACCCGGCAGAGCACTATGACGCATGGCGCGCTGAAGGACTGGACCTGCCGGACGGAGCGTTCTTCGAGAACCTCACCATCCACGGAGCCACCGAGGACAAGGTTTTCCTGGGCGACGTCTACCGGGTGGGAACAGCGGTGGTCCAGGTGACTCAGCCGCGCCAACCCTGCGCCACGATCTCCAAGAAGTGGTCCAACAAAGACCTGCCCAAGCTCATTGTGAGCACCAACCGTTGCGGGTACTACCTGCGCGTTCTTGAAGAAGGCGAAGTGGAGGTCGGGGACCGCTTCGAGTTCGTCTCGCGTCTACCGGAAGCGGTGTCCTCAGCCTTCGTGAGTCGCATCATGAACGTGGAGCGTGGCGACCTCGCTGCCATGCGCGAGTTGCTCGAAGCTCCCGAGTTCCCGGAACGCTGGCGCAAGCAACTGCGCCGTCGCCTGGGCGAGAGCGTCTGAGCTGCCAAGAGCCTTAATCCCGGGACTGAGCAAGGTCCCGCCCGCTGTCTGCCATGGCTAAACCCGGGCCGGGTGGACTCAAATCAGTTCCAGCGGCCCCGGCTGGTCCGGCGCGGGGAATGCCACGTCGATGGCGCGCAGATCTTCCGAGCTCAGCTGCACTTCGAGTGCACGGGCATTGTCCTCCACATGTTCCACCGTGGATGCCTTGGGGATCGCAATCGTGTTGCCGTCCCTGATGGCCCACGCCAGAAGTACCTGGGCCACGGTCGCCGCGTGCTTGTCGGCAATGCCCTGAAGCGAAGAATCGCCCAGTAGTTCGCCCTGACCCACGGGCGAGTAGGCCATGGCCACGATCTCGCGCTGCTTCATCGCGGGGAACAGGTCCAGTTCGGGCCCCCGGCTGGAGGGGTTATAGAGCACCTGATTGACCAACGGGTTCTCCGGGTAGCCCTCCAACTCGGCCAGATCAACGTTGGACACACCCCAGTCGCCGATCAGCCCGCGATCCACGAGTCGCTCGAAAGCCATGAGGGTTTCCACCACCGGGTACGAACCCGGCCAGTGCAGGAGATACAGGTCGATGTGGTCGAGCCCCAGGTGACGCAGGCTGCGTTCGCAGGCCTCCTCGGTTCCCTTGGCCGATGCGTTGGAGGGCAACACCTTGTCCACCAGATACACCTCGTCGCGGATGGGTGCGATCGCCTCCCCGACGAGCTTCTCGGAACGCCCGTTGCCGTACATTTCCGCAGTGTCGATCAAGGTCAACCCCAGCTCCACTCCACGACGCAGCGTGGCGATCTCCTGGTCCCGGGTGGCGGTAGAGTCACCAATGTTCCACGCTCCCTGCCCGATAGCCGTCAGTTGGGTGCCGTCGGACAGTTCTACGATGTGGTTCACGAGATCTCCTGAGTGAGCGGGGCCGGGTGGACACCACGCTAGGTTCTCCGGAGACCCGCCGCAATCGTTCACCCAGTTCACACGCTGAGAGGAACCTTCCATGTCGGCCACCGATCCAGACACCGGGCTACTGCCGCATCCCCTTACGGGCCAGTTGTTCCCTTCGCCCGTTCTGCCCGGGACGGGGTGGCCGGAGGACCCCGCCTTGCCGGAGACACCCGTTGCGCACGACGCCGCCGAGGTGCGAGCGCTCGCGAACGGCGCGAGCGGCGTCGGCGAACTGAACGCACTGTGCAGCACGTGCCGGGCCTGCGAGCGGCTGGTCGAATGGCGCGAGGCCGTCGCGGAGCACAAGCGGGCCTCGTTCGCGGGTGAACCGTACTGGGGTAGGCCGGTGCCGTCCTTCGGGGATCCGAACGCACGACTCGTGATTGTGGGCCTGGCACCCGCGGCCAACGGAGGTAACCGGACCGGACGCATGTTCACCGGCGACCGCGCCGGCGATTGGCTGTTCGCGGCGCTCTACCGCGCCGGGTTCGCCGTTCACGAGCGCGT
Organism: Kocuria sp.; assembly: GCA_030453435.1. GTDB lineage: Bacteria > Actinomycetota > Actinomycetes > Actinomycetales > Micrococcaceae > Kocuria > Kocuria atrinae. The sequence continues at coordinate 9,341 of JAKDKI010000018.1, read as the reverse complement.
CAGCACGGCGGGAGACGGCCAACAACTGCGCGGGGTGCGCATGATTGCGCCCGTGCGTTGCGCACCGCCGGCCAATAAGCCCCTGCCTTCCGAAAAGGCGGCGTGCGGTGGCTGGTTCGACCGAGAAATGACCCTCATGCCGAGGGTCGAAGGCGTCATGGCGCTCGGTGGCATCGCGTGGCAGACCACGCTGGCCGCGGCGGTTCGCATGGGCTGGAAGGTACCCAAGCCGCGGCCCAAATTCGGGCACGGTGCCGTGGCCGAGCTGACCCGCCCGGACGGGCAGCCCGTGCGACTCGTGGGCTGCTACCACGTGAGCCAGCAGAACACGTTCACCGGGCGGTTGACCGAGACCATGCTCGATCAAGCCATCACGCTTGCGGCAGGTGAGTCCTCGGATGACTCGGTAAACTCCGAACAATGAGTGTGTGTCCCTGCGGCGGAATTCCGGCCGGTGCGTCCTATGAACAATGCTGTGAACCGGCCCTGACCAATCAGCGCTGGCCAGAAACGGCCGAAGCCCTGATGCGCTCGCGGTATACGGCCTTCGCACTGGGCAATCAGGATCATGTGTTCCGAACCTGGCATCCCTCGACACGCCCGACGGAGGTTTCGGCCGACCCCGGAACCGAGTGGTTGGGACTGACCATCCATGCCACGGAAGCGGGCGGGGAACGGGACGAGAACGGCGTCGTGGAATTCACCGCGCGCTATCTCGCTGCGGGGCGAGGAGAGAGTCAACATGAGGTGTCCCTGTTCCGCAAGCGCGCCGGCCGCTGGATGTACGTGGCGGCAATGACCGGCGAGGAGCAGTGACAGTTCCGACTTCTCGTCCTCCCACGAGGCGGAGCGGGGGAGCCTGGAGTGCGCTACGTGCCAACGTGGCCGGACTGCCGCCGTCGTGTTTTGCCATGGTGATGGGCAGCGGCATTGTGTCCGTGGGGGCCTACCAACTGGGATTATCGGAACTCTCTCGTGGGATCATGGCCGTTGCCGTGGTGGCTTTCGTGATCTTGGCGGGCCTGACATTGTGGCGGGCCGTGGCCTTCCGCCACTCGCTCCTGGATGACCTTCATGACCCGTCCAAGGCCTTCGGGTTCTTCACCGGGGTGGCCGCTACCAACGTGGTGGCCATTTGTCTGATTGCGATCGGGATCCACACCGGAGCCCTGGTTTTATTGGCCGCATCGGCCGTGGGATGGGTGATCCTGGGTTACCTGGTGCCGTGGTTCGCCGTGCTGGGGCGGGCTGAGCGGCCGGTCCTGAAGCTGGCCAACGGTTCGTGGTTCATCTGGGTGGTTGCCGCTCAATCTATGGCCGTGGTCAGCGCAACGCTGGAGCCGCTCTACCCGGATGGGCGGCAGCTACTGTCCGTGATCGCGGTGATGTGCTGGTCCATCGGGCTGATCCTCTACGCCGCGTGCGCTGTGTTCCTGTCCCTGCGATTGCTCGTGTATCCACTAACGCCGGAGACCATCGACCCACCGTACTGGGTGGCCATGGGCTCCCTGGCCATTTCGGTGGTGGCGGGTGCATTAATTGTGGAAATGGACAGCGCACCCATGGTGGATGTGACCCGTGGGCTGGTGGCCGGTCTGGCGGTGGTGCTGTGGTGCTTCGCCACGTGGCTGATCCCGGTACTCGTTGCCCTGGGAATATGGCGACATGTTGGCCGGAAAGTTCCGCTGACGTACCACGCGTCCTGGTGGTCCATAGTGTTCCCACTGGGCATGTACGCGGTGTCGGGGATGTATCTGGGGCGGGCCAACCATCTGCCGCTGCTCACCGACATCGGTCAGTGGTTTTACTGGGTGGCAGCTGTCGCGTGGGCGCTCACGCTGGTGGCCATGCTGGTCACCGGGGCTCGAACGAGCAGGGGCCTGCGCCGCGTCACCAGGATGACCGCGGGCTCGTAGGGTTCGTTGTTCAGCGCAGCGTGTACAGCTTGATCCCCAAGGCGTGATCGACGCCGGCAGCCTTGCCCGCATCTGCTGTCATGCCGGTGATCATCTCCTTGGGATCCGGATGGCTGCCCAGCGCCGAGAGGTATTGCTTGTGGCAGCGCAATGATTCGACCGCTGCATTGATGTTGGCCTCGGAGAGTTCGACCGCGTAATCGGGTTCCACCCCATTGACGATCAGTCTGGTGACGCCCCAGGGCTCCAGGTCTTCCTCGTCCATCAGCTCTCGGAAGACCCAGGGGTTATCCGCATCTCTGATGGCATCCAGGGTGGCCGCCAGGCCAGCGGCGCGGTGATCCGCCTGGTTCAGACCCCACATTGCCTTTTCATCCCAGTTCAAAGTGACCACGGTGTCCGGTTTGATTTTCCTGATCTCCCGCGCAATGCGTTTGCGCAGCTCCAACCCGTATTCGAGCATCCCGTCCGGTAGATCCAGAATCGTCAGATTCTCGACCCCCACCGCTGCGCAGGCATCGCGCTGTTCCTGCGACCGCAGCGGGCCGACGTCGCTCGGATTCTTGTCTCGGATGCCGGCCTCACCTGCCGTCAGCAACAGGTAGGACACGCTTGCGCCGCGCTCCACCCAGCGGGCCACGGCAGCGGAACCGCCGTATTCCATGTCGTCCGGGTGAGCCACTACGCACAAGACGGTTTGAACTTGGGAATCGTCGAAAATCGGGAGATCAGCCATGTTCCCAGACTAGGTACGACTTGCGTGGAGCGGCCAGGGATTCAGCCACGGGCTTTTGAGCCTGACCGCAGGTCCCGGAGTCCATCAAAACCACCCGTTCGGGTCGATGCCCTGCTCCTGTTGCGCGCGTAGTGTGGGCGCATGAAGATCGAAATTCAGAAGGGCGACATCACCCAAGTAGAAGTCGACGCCATCGTCAACGCCGCCAACTCCAAGCTACTCGGCGGCGGGGGAGTGGACGGCGCTATCCACCGCGCGGCCGGTAAGCAGCTGCTCGAAGAATGCAAGCAGCTCCGCGAAACCACGCACCAGGACGGCCTCCCCGCGGGTCAGGCGGTGGCCACAGACGGGTACAACCTTCCCGCGCGGTGGGTGATCCACACCGTGGGTCCCGTGTTCGCCAAGAAAACCGACCGCAGTGACATCCTCGCCTCGTGCTACCGGGAGTCCTTGCGAGTAGCGGACGAGATCGGTGCCACATCTGTGGCGTTCCCCGCCATCTCAGCCGGCATCTATGGCTGGCCCATGGACAGTGCCACCGAGATTGCCGTGCGCACGGTGCAGGAAGCGGATACATCCGTGGAAACCGTCATCTTCGTGCCCTTCTCCCAGGACGCGGAAGAGATGTTCCACGAGGCACTCGGCCGCTGAACACGCCAACCGAGGCAAAGCGTGAGGGGAGGATCGTGCAGAAAATCGCCAAGTTTTCTGCACAATCCTCCCCTCAGACTGAGTGCCCGCAGTGTCCACACATCAGGCCGCTCACATCGGGCCGGAAGCTTAGATCAGTCCCAGTTCCTTGACCGCTGTGCGCTCCGACTCAAGTTCCTCGACGGACGCGTCAATGCGCGAGCGAGAGAACCCCGAGATATCCAGGTCCTGCACGATGGACCAGTCGCCCTCGGACGTGGTCACCGGGAACGAGCTGACCAGGCCTTCGGGGACACCGTAGGAGCCATCGGACACCACGGCCATGGAGGTCCAATCATTCTGGGGAGTGCCGCGGAAGAGATCACGAGCGTGATCCACGGTGGCACCGGCTGCGGAGGCCGCGGATGAGGTACCCCGTGCCGTCAGGATCTCCGCGCCGCGTTTGGCCACCCGCGGGATGTACTCTTCCTCGACCCACGAGTGATCCACCAGGTCCAGTGCGGGTTTGCCCGCCACCGTGGTGTTACTGAGGTCCGGGTACTGCGTGGCGGAGTGGTTACCCCAGATGGTCATGCGCTTAATGGCGGTCACGGGGGCGCCGGTCTGCTTGGAGAGCAGGGACTTGGCGCGGTTGTGATCCAAACGGGTGAGCGCACTGAAACGTTCGGTTGGAATGTCAGGAGCGTTCTGCTGTGCGATCAGGGCGTTCGTGTTGGCCGGGTTGCCGGTGACCACCACGCGCACATCGTCCGCGGCCACCTTGTTCAACGCAGCACCCTGAGCGGTGAAAATCGCGCCGTTGGCCTCCAAGAGATCGCCGCGCTCCATACCCTTGGTGCGGGGACGTGCGCCCACGAGCAGGGCGAGGTTGGCGCCGTCGAAAACCTTCTCGGGATCGTCACCGGTCTGCACGTCCGCCAACAGCGGGAACGCGCAGTCCATGAGTTCCATGACCACCCCGTCCAGCGCACCCAGGGCCTGGGGAATTTCCAGCAACTGCAGCCGCACTGGCTGATCCGGTCCGAACAGGTCGCCCTGCGAAATGCGGAACAACAGGCTGTAGCAGATCTGACCTGCGGCTCCGGTGACGGCAACGTTGACGGGTGCTGGACTCATGAATCCTCCTCGGGCGCGGTGGAACGCCTGGTTCGTGGTGATGTAGTGATGTATGACACTATCAGCGGGTAGTTCAGCGCACGGCTAAAGAAGCTGACATGACGCGGGCCACACAGCACAATGAAGACATGGCAACTACCGCATTTCAGGGAAACACCGTCCAGACCTCCGGCGAACTGCCCGACGTTGGAACCACCGCGCCCACCTTTGATTTGGTGGGCTCCGATCTCGGCCCCGTGACTTCCCAGGATTTCTCTGGCAAGCGCGTGGTCCTCAACATCTTCCCGTCACTGGACACCGGCGTGTGCGCCCAGTCCGTGCGCGAGTTCAACGAGCGTGCTGCGGGACTCGAGAACACCTCCGTGGTGTGCGTGTCCAAGGACCTCCCGTTCGCACACGATCGCTTCTGCAGCGCAGAGGGCATCAAGAACGTCACCACCGGTTCCGCATTCCGTTCCAACTTCGGCGAAGACTTCGGTCTGCTCCAGGCCGATGGCCCCATGAAGGGCCTGCTGGCCCGCGCCGTGGTCGTTCTCGACGAGAACGGCAAGGTGCTTTACACCCAGCTGGTTGACGAAATCACCAACGAGCCCGATTACGACGCCGCCGAAAAGGCCTTGTCCTAATCACTCACCTTTGAAGGGGCGGGGCCGGTCGGCCCCGCCCCTTCTTCAATGCCCGCATCCTGCCGCCCGCCTGATATCTCACGGCGCAGGGGTGTGACAGTGATAGGCACGAATGCTGCCGCCGCGCCGCCTCCGAAGAGGCAACGCGGCGGCAGCATCATGTTTTGTCGATCTGTGGTCAGGACTCGTACCAAAAGTCGTCGAACGAGTACTTCATGCCTCGATACGAGTAGTTCTCGCCGTCGTAGGAGTAGGTGGCGATCACGTTATTATTCTCGTCGTGCTCGGACAGGACGAAGGCTTGACCGCTATTGACCACGGTGTTGTCGCCCACTCGCTGAGCACTGGAGACGATGCTTGAGTAAGGCACGTCGAATCCGTCGACTTGGGAGTAGGTACCCTCGTTCTCGTCCACAAGATACGTTCTGACATGGGAGTCTTCGCCCTGGTCAGATCCGGAAACCTCGGTTGCATCCTCAGGAACGGGGCCGTTGTAATCCTCCCGGCTCAGGATCCGCCAGTATGAGTTGTCGAAGATGCTCAGCAGCTGCTGGCCGTCCTCTAACGAATCGTCCTCCATCCGAAACACGGCATGCTGTCCACCGGTGTCGGAGAAGTCACCGTCCTTGGTCAGGAGGGCATCCTCGAGACCGCTGCCTTCCCACAGCTCGTCCTGCCCGATCAGGTAGTCGACAACGGGATCCCCGTGAACCGATCCAACCTTGATGATGGTGGAATTCTCGCGCCCACTGACGATCACGGAATCCTCGGCGTCATTGAAATCCACCGAGTTCAGATGCAGCCAGTCGTCGACGATCACTCCATCCGAATCCGGTGCCTCATAGGAATTGGTCAGGTCTTTGTAGCCCTTCAACAGGTCGGCGAAATCGATGACTTCCTCGTATTCGCCCGTGGCCAGATCCAGGGAAATTAGAATGTCCTCGATGGAATCACGTGAGGTGTCCGAAACCAGGATCAAGGCCTGACCGTTCTCCGTCAGCTCGAAGTCGTGGTGCATCTCGTACCGGCCCAAGTCGTAGCTGTTCACCACCCGGCCTAGCCCATCGACCCGGGCCAACGTGTGGTCGCCCACGGGGTAGATCAGAGTGTCTTCATAACGCTCGAATCGATCCAGCATGTGACTCTCAATGGGTAGCTCGGCCCGCAGAGTGCCGTGGTTGTCGAACAAGAACCCGTACGGGCCTGCCTGATAACTCCCGCTCAGCAGGAACATCCCATCGGCCAATTGTTCGGGGTCGCCCTGCACATCCCGTTCGAGTTGATTGGTGTAGCCGGCTTGGCTCCGGGGCTCCGAGATCTTCACGGTGTTCTCCACGGGATCCCCTTCATCAGGGCGCCAGGTCGTGGTGAGTGTGTTTTCCGTTCCGGCTACCAGACCGATGAGCTGACTTTCGAACACGTCCGGTTCCGTAGCGTGGTTCTTGGCCGTTCGGGAGAAGGTTTCATGGCCATCGGACGTGATCGTGTAATCGAAGGTTCCCTCACCCTCAGTGGCGAATCTTACGTATAGGCCCGTGGTGTTGGTCCCGAACGGATTGAGCACCATGAGGGGCTGCTCCGGCGTGCTGTGCTCGGTGTCCTGGAGTTCCTCGAGAGTTCCGTTCACGTCGGATTGGAACGCCAGATCATAGGGCGATGGTGATGAATCCGCTTCGTCGCTCGTCACAGTGATGCGCTGGACCTGCTGGTCCGAGCCTGGGACGTCAGTGACGGACACGTTCAGTTCAGCGGGGGAGGTGTCTGGGGTCTGGGCGGACGAAGACGTGGAGGATTCGGATTCATCATTGCCGGCGCCACAGCCGGAGAGCAGACGGGCGGATGGCAGGCCTAGGGCGGCCCCGCGGGGGACGGATCTGGTGGTCATAGCTATCTGGGGGTAGGGGGTAAGGGTCTCTTGGACCCTATCGAGATTCTGATGCTCACTCGGAAGATGACATTCGGACGGCAACACAATGAGGCCGCCGCGCCGCCTCCGAAGAGGCGACGCGGCGGCGTCGTCGATCTGGAAACTCGCTATGCGATCAGGAGCTGAGCGAATCCATGACCTTGTTGAGAGTTGCCGAGGGGCGCATCACGTTGGAAGCCTTCTCGTCGCTGGGCCAGTAGTAGCCGCCGATGTCAGCCGGTGAGCCCTGAACCTCGAGCAGTTCCTTGACGATGGTGTCCTCGTTGGAGCGAAGCTCCGAGGCAACCTTCTCGAAGGCCTTCCCCAGCTCCGCGTCCTCGGTCTGCTTGGCCAGTTCCTCGGCCCAGAAAAGGGCCAAGTAGAAGTGCGAGCCGCGGTTGTCGAGCTCGCCGGCCTTGCGGGACGGGGACTTGTTCTCGTTGAGGAACGTGCCCGTGGCGCGGTCCAGCGTGTCCGCCAGGACCTGGGCCTTGGGGTTGTCGTAACGAGTGGCCAGGTGCTCGAAGGATGCGGCCAGGGCCAGGAACTCACCCAAGGAATCCCAACGCAAGTGGTTTTCTTCCACGAGCTGCTGCACGTGCTTGGGGGCGGAACCACCGGCACCGGTCTCGAACAGGCCGCCGCCGTTCATCAGCGGAACGATGGACAGCATCTTGGCGGAGGTGCCCAGTTCCAGGATGGGGAACAGGTCGGTGAGGTAGTCACGCAGCACGTTGCCGGTCACGGAGATGGTGTCCTCGCCGCGGCGGATGCGCTCGATCGTGAACGTGGTGGCGTCCACGGGGGAGAGGATGCGAATGTCCAGACCGTCGGTGTCCTCGTCGGCCAGGTACTGGTTGACCTTCTCGATGAGGTTGCGGTCGTGGGCGCGAGTCTCGTCCAACCAGAACACGGCCGGCATGCCGGATTCGCGTGAACGGCGAACGGCGAGCTGGACCCAGTCCTTGATGGGTGCGTCCTTGGCCTGGCAGGCGCGCCAGATGTCACCGGGCTGAACCTCGTGGGACATCAGCACATCGCCGGCCTGGTTGACGACCTGCACGGTGCCGGCCTTCTCGATCTCGAAGGTCTTGTCGTGCGAGCCGTACTCCTCGGCCTTCTGCGCCATGAGGCCCACGTTGGGAACGGTGCCCATGGTGGTGGGGTCGTAGGCGCCGTTGGCGCGGCAGTCCTCGATCACGGCCTGGTACACACCGGCGTAGGAGGAATCCGGCAGCACCGCCAGGGTGTCCTCCTGCTGGCCCTCGCGGCCCCACATCTTGCCGGAGGTGCGGATCATGGCGGGCATGGAAGCGTCCACGATCACGTCAGAAGGCACGTGCAGGTTGGTGATGCCCTTGTCCGAGTTCACGTAAGCCAGTTCGGGGCCGTTATTGATGCCCTCTTCGATGGCGGCCTTGATCTTGTCGCCATCAGCCACGTTGGACAGGCCGGACAGGATGCCGCCCAAACCGTCGTTGGGGGACAAGCCGGCCTGAGCCAGCTGATCACCGTACTGTGCGAAGACCTCGGGGAAGAACGCCTTGACCACGTGGCCGAAGATGATGGGGTCCGAGACCTTCATCATGGTGGCCTTGAGGTGGGTCGAGAACAGCACGTCCTCTTCCTTGGCGCGGGCCACCTGGGCCTTGAGGAACTCGTCCAAAGCAGCGGCGCTCATGAAAGTAGAGTCGACCACTTCTCCCTTGAGCACGGGCACGGATTCCTTGAGCACCTCGGTGCCCTGGTCGGTGACCAGCTGAATCTTCAGGGTGTCGTCAGCGGGCATGACCACGGACTGCTCGTTGGAACGGAAGTCGTTCTCACCCATGGTGGCCACGTTGGTCTTGGAGTCAGCGGACCAATCACCCATGGAGTGCGGGTGCTTCTTGGCGTAGTTCTTCACGGCCTTGGGAGCACGGCGGTCCGAGTTACCTTCGCGCAGCACCGGGTTCACGGCGGAACCCTTCACCTTGTCGTAGCGGGCGCGGATGTCCTTGTCCTCGTCCGTCACGGCTTCTTCCGGGTAATCCGGGATGTCGTAACCGGCGGCCTGGAGCTCGGCAATGGCCGCCTTGAGCTGCGGGATGGACGCGGAAATGTTGGGAAGCTTCACGATGTTGGCTTCCGGGGTCTTGGCCAGCTCGCCCAGCTCGGTGAGGGCATCGGCCACGCGCTGCTCTTCGGTCAGGCGATCCGGGAACTGCGCGGCAATGCGGCCGGCCAGGGAAATGTCCCGGGTTTCGACCTCGACACCGGCGGTGGAAGCGAAGGCCTCGACCACGGGCTTGAAGGAATAGGTGGCCAGCAGGGGCGCTTCATCCGTCTTGGTGTAGATGATCTTGGGCATGGGGCAATGACTCCTTGGTTTGACGGTCACTGGACTGCCC
>JAKDKI010000175.1 GCA_030453435.1 Kocuria sp. | reverse complement strand
TTTCTGAGCTGTGTACTGATTCATCGACAGATCGGACTCGGTTTTTGTCACACAAAAGGTGTGTGGTGTAAAACGCCGAGCTGACGTCGATGACGCTAGATCAGCAGCGTTGTACGGCTTCTGCTCATTGGTCGAACTTCAGGCAGTGAACTCGCGCTCTTGGACTCGTTCCACCTTCCCAACGAGCAGAACGTAGGACAGCACGCCCAGGGCCGCGATGACGGTCATGTAGACGAATGCTGGGGCGAAGCTGGTCTCGGTGATGAGCAGGCCGATCACGATCGGGGTGGCGATGGAGGACAGGTTGCCGATGAAGTTGAACATTCCTCCGGTGAGGCCGATCAGCCGCATCGGTGCCAGCGCGGAGACGAGGGACCAGGTGATCGAGGCCAGACCGTTTCCGAAGAAGGCGAGGGACATGAAGGCGATGACCCATCCCGTGCTGTCGGTGAAGTTGGCGCCGATCATGGCCATGGACAGCAGGAGGCCGGTGATGATCGGCAGCTTCCGGGCCATGCCCAGCGTTGCTCCGCGGCGGACGAGGAAATCGGAGAAGACACCGCTGAGCAACACCCCGACCAGGGCCGCGACGAAGGGTAGGGAGGCCAGAAACCCGGTCTTGATGTAATCCATCCCGCGGTAGTCCACCAGGTAGGTGGGGAACCAGGTGAGGAAAAACCACAGGGTGGAGGTGAGGCAGAACTGGCCAAGGTAGATTCCCCACAGCTTCCGGTGCCCCAGGACCACACCCAGGTTGGCCCAGGAAAGCTTCTGAGGAGTCTGAGCTCCTGACTCTTCTAGGTCGACCAGTCCTCCGCCATCGCGGATGTACTGGACTTCAGCGTCGTTGGCGAGGCGGTGTTCCCGGGGGGTGCGGTAGAAGATGTACCAGATGACTCCCCAGACAATGCCGACGAGCCCGGTGGCGATGAACACCCAATGCCAGCTGAAGGTGTGCTGCAGCCAGATCAGCACGGGTGTCAGCAGCGCCAGGCCAATGAACTGCCCGGAGGTGTAGAAGCCGATGGCGGTGGCGCGTTCCTTCTCGGGGAACCAGCTGGTGGCGACCTTGTTGTTGATGGGGTAGGCGGGGGCTTCGAACACGCCCACGGCCAGGCGCAGCACGAACAGCGCCACGAAGCTGCCAGCCATGCCCATGAAGACCGTGGCCAGGGACCAGAAGATCAGACAAAGCGGGTACAGCACGCGTGGCCGTACCTTGTCAACGAGCCAGCCGCCGGGGATCTGCATGGCCGCGTAGGTCCAACCGAACGCGGAGAGGATCAGGCCCTGCTGGGCTGTGCTGAGACCGAACTCGTCGGCGATGGCTGGTGCGGCCACGGACAGATTCGACCGGTCCATGTAGTTGATGACCACGGTGATGAACAGCATCACCATGATGAGAAAGCGTGCGCGGGAACGCGGCTGGTCGGTGCCCACAGTCGAGTTGTTGATAGAGGTCGTCATGAGTTCACCATTCTGCGAAGGAGCCGTCGGCGTGGCGCCAGATCGGATTGCGCCAGCGGTGGCCCTCGCGGGCCCGTTCCTGGACGTAGTCCTCGTTGACCTCGATGCCCAGTCCGGGCTCCGTGGGAATAAGAACCATGCCCTCGTCATAGTCGAAGACCGACGGGTCGCTCAGGTAGTCCAGCAGGTCGTTGCTCTGGTTGTAGTGGATGCCCAGGCTCTGCTCCTGGATAAAGGCGTTGTAGCACCCGGCGTCGATCTGCAGGCATGCCGCTAGCGCGATGGGGCCAAGGGGGCAGTGCAGGGCCAGGGCGACGTCGTAAGCCTCGGCCATGTGGGCGATCTTGCGGGCCTCGGTGATGCCGCCGCAGTGGGAGGGATCGGGCTGGATGATGTCCACGGCGCCAGAGGCCAGGACGTCCTTGAAGTCCCAGCGGGAGAATAGCCGCTCACCCAGGGCGATGGGCGTGGAAGTGTTGCGCAGGGGGTCGAGGAAGCTTTTGACGTGCTCGCTGAGGACGGGCTCCTCGATGAACATCAGCTTGTGGGGCTCAAGTTCGCGCAGCAGCACCTTGGCCATGGGCTTGTGCACGCGTCCGTGGAAGTCCACCCCGATGCCGATGTCGGGTCCAACAGCTTCGCGTACCGCCCGCACGCTCTCTAAGCACAGGTCGACCTTGTCCCAGCTGTCAACGTACTGCAGCTCCGCGGTGCCGTTCATCTTCACTGCGCTGAAGCCTCGCTCGACGGCGGCCCGGGCAGCGGCGGCGGTCTCGGTGGGGCGGTCCCCGCCGATCCAAGAGTAGACGCGGATGCGGTCGCGGACCTTGCCGCCGAGCAGCTCGTGGACAGGCACCTCCAGGGCCTTGCCCTTAATGTCCCACAGAGCCTGGTCGATGCCGGCCAGGGCGCTCATCATGATGGGCCCGCCGCGGTAGAACCCGCCACGGTACAGCACGGTCCATAGGTCCTCGATGTTGCGGGGGTCCTGCCCGATCAGGTAATCCGAGAGTTCCTCGACGGCGGCAGCCACGGTGGCTGCTCGTCCCTCGATGACCGGTTCGCCCCAGCCCACGACGCCCTCGTCGGTCTCGATCCTCACGAACAACCAGCGGGGCGGAACGGTGTAGGTAGTTACTTGGGTGATTTTCATGTGATCTCCTTGCTTACTTCTCGTCGTTGCCGGTCGCTGACCGCCATGCCTGAATGAGGGCGACGGCACGGGATGATAGGTCTTCCACGGTGATTCCTGGTTTGTAGAGTGACGAACCGATGCCTGCCCCGGAGGCGCCTGCTGTCACCCATGCCCCCAGGTTGCTGGCGTCAATCCCACCGACGGGGAGAAACTCGATGTCTTTTGGCAGCACTGCCTGCCACGCCTTCATACCGGATATTCCGACCGCGTCGGAGGGAAACAGCTTTAGGCTGCGGGCTCCGGCTTTCACTGCAGTGAAGGCTTCGGTGGGCGTGGTCACGCCGGGATAACTGCGCATTCCAAGGCGGACGGTTTCGGCGATCACCTCCGGATCCACGGTTGGGGAGACGACGATGCCGGATCCCGCTGCGTGGGCTGCGTGGACTTCTTCCACAGTCAGCACCGTTCCCGCTCCCACCGCGCAGTTCTGAGGGAGGTTTTCGCGAAGAAGGCTGATGGAGGTCAGGGGATCTGGGGAATTGAGGGGGACTTCCAGAGCGCGGAAGCCTGCCTCATAAAGCTGTTGCCCGACCCCGGGGGCTTCCCGGGGGGTGAGGCCGCGCAGGATGGCCACGAGGCCAGTCGGTGTGTGGTTCATGCTTTTCCTTCCATCGGATGCTTGAGGAGCCCTGCAGATAATGCGATGCGCCACAGGCCGTGGGCGACAACGTCGCCTGCCACCACCGAGGCGTCGATGTTGAGCTGCTGCAGGGCGCGTTGGTACCGCCGGCACAGCTCCGCCTCCCCGCACAGCAGCACCTGTGTCGATCGGGTGTCGGACCCCGCGGACAACCAGCCGTCGACACAGGAGGCGATCTCAGCGCCGATCATGAGCCCGGAGATGTAGTCGTTCACCTGCTCAGCTGGCATGCGCCCGGTCAGTGGCAAGGTTCGTGCCGTGAAGAGAGTGGCCAGGATCGCGCCCTCCGTGCCGGCTTTCAGCGACGTCTGGATGCCACGGTCGAATGCACCCAGGTCGGGTGTCTCGGGCTGGTGGGCAAGTCGGGCCAAGATGCTGTGCCGGGTAAGGAGCCCGTAAATCTCCCCGGTCATGCTGGTGAGGAAATCGACGACGTCGATTCCCTGGACGCGCACCCATTTCGTGTGGGTCCCCGGAAGCACGACAACTCTTTCGGTGGGGCCATTACCGTCATCGACAGCGGCTGTTCTCTCCAATACGCCCAAGATCTGCGTTTCCTCCCCACGCATCACCTGGGGTAGCTCTCCGTCGTCCAATAGGCCTGGCACGATGTGCACTCGCCCACGTTGGCTGGGGACTTCGACCAGCGCATTGGCCAGGGAAGTCAGATCTTGCGGCAGGTGCTGGTAAGGCACGTCGACCCATCCTTGGTTACTGCCCACCATCCCACTGGCCAGAACGGGTATCTGTGGGTGCTCGTCCAACCAGGCCCCGCACATCCGCTCGAACTCTTCCTCGAACGCAGTGCAACGGTCCTCCGCGGTCGTTGCCCGTTCCGTGACCGTGAGAATGCCTCGGCCAGCGGGTCCAGTGCGCAAGATCGTTCCTGCGTCATCGAGTAAGTAAGCCCGTGCGGAAGTGGTCCCCCAATCCAGGGCGATGAGTCGGGGATGATCCGAGGTGGGAGAACGGGGCAAGCTGGGGGAGATTTGAGTCACAGCAGCAGCGTCCCGCAAATATCCCACTATGTCCATCATTGTTGTATATATAGGGATAACTAGTTTCATAGGACCGCAGGAACGGACGACGGCCTCCTTCTATACTTTCCTTCGTGACATCCGACAACGACCTGTCTCTACCCCCTCCCGTGCCTCAGGGAACTCGCACCCTGGCCCGTGGTCTCGACGTCCTCCAAGCCGTCGCTGAAGGTGCCCACGATCTCAAGACTGTCGTGGAAGCAACTGGCGTCGGCCGCAGCACCGCTCATCGCCTGATCCAGTTGCTGGAGCTCAGAGGATTCGTTCGGGTGGTCAACGGCAGCTCATACACACTCGGCCCGCAGCTCATCGACTACGGTTTCCGATCGCTTCACCAGAACCCGTTGCCAATTTTGGCCCGCCCAATTTTGGAGCGCCTATCAAACACGGTTAAGGACACCGTGCACCTGGCGGTAGAGGACGCCGGGGAAGTGCTCTACCTCGACAAAATCCCGGGATCACGCGGGGCCGAAATGCGTTCACGCATCGGCCTGCGCATGCCGATGACCCGGACAGGCATTGGCAAATCCCTTCTACTGGATCAGCAGCATCGATGGGCCGATCAGTACGCCACAGAACACCTAGGGGCGCACTCCCCGGGCGAGCTTGCCGGGTTCATCAAGTTAATGCACAATTACGCTGCCGAGGACAGCACGCTGGACCTGGAGGAGAACGAACCCGGCATCCGATGCGTCGCAGCCCCGATCCGAGACGCCCGAGGAACCATCGTCGCCGCCGTCAGCGTCGCGGCCACGCAACCCTATATGCCCGCGCAGCGCATGCAGTCCCTCGTGCCTGTCGTGCGACAAGCCGCCCAAGCCATCGGACGTGAACTCGGACGGAGTGTGTAGTTGGGACGGCCACATATGGGGCTTTACAGATGGCCGGCTTACCGGCCATCGAATCACGAGAACTACGTCGCCGTAATGGGATGTCCTACAGGTCCGTGCCGCGTAGCTCCGGGCTGCACAGCGGCTAGACCACCCCACCGCCAGGCTCCTCGACCTCGTCCCCGGCCGATCCGGCAGGGCCTACCGCGACTGGCTGGACGAGCGGGGCGAAGGGTTCCGGAAGCGGGTCGAG
>JAKDKI010000174.1 GCA_030453435.1 Kocuria sp. | reverse complement strand
CCGAGACCCTCCCTAGCGCATCCGAAGGGCGCCTCCTGTGCCCGAGCAGACCAAACCCGCACCCCTGGGTAGCCCCATTGTGGCGCCCATCCATCACAGTGCGGCGTACGCGTTCAATACCCTGGCAGATGCTCGCGCGGTCTTCGCGCAACGCGCTGCCGGCTACACCTACGCTCGCACCGGCAACCCGAACGTCACGGCGCTGGAGAGCGCGGTGACCAAGCTGGAACGGGCCGAGTGCGCCGTGGCCACCTCGTCCGGTCAGGCCGCGGTGACCCTGGCGTTGCTCGCGCTGACCGGGCCGGTCAACGGGCACGTGGTGGCGTCGTCGCACCTGTACGGCGGCACCGTGGATCTGCTCACGGACACCCTGGCCGAGACCGGATTGACCGTGACGTTCGCGGATCCGCGGTACCCGGAGCAATGGGAAGCCGCGGTCACGCCGGAGACCCGGGTGTTCTTCCTGGAGTCGATCGCCAACCCGCTCGCGGACCTTCCGGAGTTGGACGCCATCGCGGACATCGCCCACCGCAACGGTGCCGTGGTGATCGTGGACAACACCGTGGCCACGCCGCACTTGTTCACCCCCGGTGAGCACGGGGCTGACCTGGTGATTCACTCGGCCACCAAGTACCTGTCCGGTCACGGCGGCCCACTGGGCGGTCTGTTGGTGGACACCGGCAACTTCGACCCGAGCGAAGATCCGGAGCGGTGGCCGTGGCTCACCACCCCGCATCCCCGCTGGGGCGATCGCTCCCCCGTGGAGATCTACGGCGCCAAGCGCGCGTTGTTGGGTGTGGCCCGCTGCAAGTACCTCAACGACCTGGGCCCGTGCATGACCGCCATTACCGCGCACGAGATCCTGCAGGGAATCTCCACGCTGGGAGTGCGCGTGGAGAGGCAGTCGGCCACGGCGGCGTCGTTGGCGGCGACCCTGAACCGGCACCCGGCCGTGGCTCGCGTCCACCACCCGCATTTCGGTGGCGCGCGGCAGGAAGAGCTGTACGCCCAGGGCGGGTATCGCGGTACCGGCGGGGTGTTCTCCGTGGACCTGAACGGCACCCCCGAGCAGGTCGAGCAAGTCGTGAACTCGCTGCGTCTCATCAAGCTCGCCGCCAACATCGGTGACGTGCGCACCCTGGTGGCCCACCCGGCCAGCATGACGCACTGCCGCCTTACGCCCGAGCAGTTCGAGGCCAGCGGCATCACCGAGCAGACCTTGCGGTTCACCGTGGGGCTCGAAGACGTCGCGGACATCACCGCGGACCTGTTCCAGGCGCTGTCCGTGATTGCCGATGCCACCGAGCCGCCGGCCGCGTGGGAACGATTGTCCAACGCCGCTCGGGCCACCGCCGAGTGGGTCCACCGCGATCCCAACTACCCGTCGAAGGATTCTTTCCATGACCGTCACTGATTTCTCCCTCCCCGGCCTGGCCACGCGCGCCATTCACGTCGGCCAGGAACCGGATCCGACCACCGGTGCCGTGGTCCCGCCGATCTACCAGACCTCCACGTTCGTGCAGGACGGCGTCAACGAGTTCCGCACCGGCGGCTACGAGTACAGCCGCGGTTCCAACCCCACGCGCGGCGGATTCGAGGAACAGCTCGCCGCTGTGGAGCGCGGCACCCGTGCGTTCGCATTCGCCTCCGGCATGGCCGCCGAAGACGCCCTGTTACGCTCGGTCCTCAAGCCCGGCGACCACATCGTGTTGGCCGCGGACGTGTACGGCGGCACCTTTCGCTTGGTCGACCAGGTGCTCTCCAAGTGGGGTGTCACGCACAGCTTCGTGCCGTCCGCTTCCGCCGACGACGCCGCCGCAACCGTTCGCGCCGGCGAGACCAAGGTGTTGTGGTTGGAGACGCCGTCCAATCCCCTGCTTCGCGTCGCGGACATCGCCGCGTGGGCGCAGGTCGCCGACGCCGCCGGGGCCCTTTTGGTGGTCGACAACACGTTTGCGTCCCCCGCCCTGCAGAACCCCCTGACCCTGGGAGCGCACGCGGTGGTGCATTCGACCACCAAGTACATTGGAGGCCACTCGGACGTGTTGGGCGGTGCCGTGGTGGTGGGCAACACCGAGTGGGACGGCCAGCCGTTGAGTGAGCTGATTGGTTTCCAGCAGTTTGCCGGCGGTGCGGTGGCCGGCCCCTTCGATTCCTTCCTGGCCGCGCGCGGATTGAAGACCCTGCCGTTGCGGATGGAACGTCATTGCTCCAATGCGCTGGCCGTTGCTCGCTGGCTGCGTGACCGGGAGGATGTTCTGGAAGTGTTCTACCCCGGGCTCGAAGAACACCCCGGCCACGATCTGGCCACGTTGACCCTGAACGGTGGCTACGGCGGGATCATCTCGTTCCGGCCCCGCGGTGGGGAGGCAGCGGCCCACGCGTTCGTGAAGAACACGCAGCTGTACAACCTGTCCGTGAGCCTGGGGGGTGTGGAGTCGCTGACGTGCGTGCCACACAACATGACCCACGGTTCCCGTGTGGGTACCCCGCACGAAGTTCCCAAGGACCTGGTCCGGCTGTCCGTGGGGATCGAGGACCTGCAGGATCATGTGGCAGACCTGGATCGCGCCCTGACGGCAACACACTAATCAACCTTCTTCGGTTGATCCACCATGGTGGCCGGACTTGCCCCTGAGTCCGGCCACCAGTGTTTAGTCGCCTCGCAGTTGGGCGATGTCGAGCTTTTTCATGGTCAGCATGCGTTCGAACGCCCCGGGCTGTTTCATGAGATCGTCGGTGTCCACCGGCACGACCTGCCAGCTCACTCCGAATTGATCCGTGCACCAGCCGCATTGCTCAGCCTCCGGCACTGCTGAGAGCGCCTCCCAGAACCGGTCGATCTCATCCTGGTCGGTGCAATTGACCATCAATGACACCCCGGGAGTGAAGCTGAAGTCCTGCGTCACACCGGAATCCATGGCCGAGAACCATTGGTCTTCCACCGTGAAGTCCGAATACATGACATTGCCGGGCAATGCAGGACCCGTCTGGTCCGCGTAGGGCACCAAAGCTCCGAGCTTGGCATCCCCGAATACCCCCGTGTAGTACTCAACGGCTTGCTTGGCATGGTTTTGCGCTTGTCCGCCGAACATCAAGGACGGTGTGATGAACGGCCGCGGTTCACCCTCGGGATTGGTGAGCATTAGTTGCCAGCTCACTCCGTAGCGGTCCTGCACCCAGCCGTAGTACTCGCTGAAGGGGTACGTGTCCAGGGGCATGAGCGCGGTGCCGCCCGGAGAGAGTCGGCTCCACACCCGTTGCAGCGTGGTCCTGGCGTTCTCGTCCCTGGACGGATCGAAGTTCAACAGGAAGGAAATGGCCGGGTTCGGCGTGAACTCATCGCCCGCATTGATCAGGAGTACCCGGTACCCCTCTATTTCGAGAACTGCCGTGAGCAGTTCGCCCGCGAGGTCTTGCTGAAACTCCAGGAGTCCTTCCGTCGGATAGTTGGCCGAATCAACCATGTGCGTGTTGGGCAGGGCGTGCTCGTAGAATTCGGCACCTTCCGCTGCGTTGCCCTGGAACCAGACGTTGGGCACGATCTTTTGCATGGGATCCTCCTCGGCCGATTCTGGAGCCGGTTGACCAGCAGGGATCAACGGCGCTGGGTCCAGTATCGGCCCGCCCGGCAGGGCTGGCAATGATCGAGCGGCCCCTTTTCACGGATGCGGACCCGGGCGGCCCGCCCCCATTCCGCGGGGCGGGCCGGCTCAAGCACAACGGTTACGGAGTGGGCATGCCGCCGTTGACGTTGAGGGTCTCCCCCAGGACGTAGCTGGACTCCGAGGAGGCCAAGAACACATAGGCCGGCGCGAGTTCGGCGGGCTGTCCGGCACGGCCCAGCGGAGTGGACTGGCCGAATTCCGGCAGTGACTCCTTCGGCTGACCGTCGCTGACCTGCAGCGGCGTCCAAATGGGGCCGGGTGCCACCGCATTGACGCGGATCCCCTTGGGCGCGAGCTGCTGGGCCAAGCCCTTGGTGAAGTTGTTGATCGCCGCCTTCGTCGAAGCGTAATCCAACAGGATGGGCGCCGGTTGGTAGGCTTCGACCGACGTGGTGTTGATGATGGACGAGCCCGCTGGAAGGTGCTGGAGCGCGGCTTTCGTGACGCGGAACATCGCAATGATATTGACCGTGAAGGTGTCCGTCAGCTGCTCGTCGCTCAGCTCCTCGAGGCTCTCCGAGAAAATCTGTCGACCGGCGTTATTGACCAGGATGTCCAGTCCGCCCAGCTCGTTGACGGCGTTCTCCACAACCGTCGTGCAGAACGCCTTGTCCGAGAGATCACCCGGGATCAGCGCGGCCTTGCGGCCGGCCTTCTCAATGACAGCCTTGACGACTTGCGCGTCCGGCTCTTCGTCCGGCAGGTAATTGAGAGCGATGTCGGCCCCCTCCTTGGCGAACGCGATGGCAACGGCCGCACCGATTCCGGAGTCCGCACCCGTGATCAGCGCCTTGCGCCCCTCCAGGCGACCCGTGCCGCGATAGGATTCTTCTCCGCGGTCGGTCTTGGGTTCGAGCTCAACATCCAGGCCCGGCTCGGGCTGGTGTTGCTCGGGCGGCTGGATGGTCGGGTAGCGCGTCACCGGATTCTGGAAGGTCAACTGGTCCGTTGTCTCGTGGTTCGCATTCTGGTGTGCCTCATGGCTGGTGTCGGTCATGTCCGACTCCTTCCTCGTGGTGGGATAATATTGTAAGCCTACTGATTTTTCCGTGGATCGGGCAGGGGGTGTGATCCGGAACGTGCGCGATACAGGTGGCCGGCGCCCGCGGTGTCGCGCCTCCCCTTTGGACGCCGAGGACCCCGCTCGAAGCCCCGACCGAAACGAGGACCACCCCATGGACCACCCCACGCACACCCGAACCGCCCTGGTGGTGGGTGCCAGTGGCATCGCCGGCTCCGCCCTGACCGACCAGCTAACCCGTGCCAACGGCTGGGAAGTGCTGGCCCTGTCCCGGACCGCAGTACCCGGCAGCAGCGCCCGGCACATCAGCGCGGACCTGCGATCCCAGGACAGCCTCTCCCAGGCCCTGGCCGGGGAGCGCCCCACCCACGTGTTCTTCACCGCGTGGTCGCGGCAGGACACCGAGGATGAAAACATCCGGGTCAACGCCGGGATGTTGCGCAACCTGCTCACCGCCCTGGGCCACGCGCCGGTGGAGCACGTGGCACTGATGACCGGGTTGAAGCATTACCTGGGCCCCTTCGAGGCCTACGGTAAGAGTGAGATGCCCGATACCCCCTTCCTGGAGAGCGAACCGCGCCTGCCCGTGGCCAACTTCTATATCCATTAGGGGTATGTAAGGCATCCCGCGCATTAGCTTTGGCACCAGTGCCATTCGGGCGGCGGTCGCCAGGAGGCCGGGCTCGGCGGTGGGCACGACTAGAGGACTGGCGCCGCCGTGCTGGCCCGCACAGACAATTCAGGGGTACTGAG
>JAKDKI010000173.1 GCA_030453435.1 Kocuria sp. | reverse complement strand
TCACCATGGCAAGGTGATGCTCTACCAGCTGAGCTACGTCCGCATTGTTGGTTGAATGACTTTCCGTGAACCGGTTTGCCGTTCTTCCGAGCGGAAACTCTATCACAGTCCGTCAGCGCCTGTTCCGTGAAGTTTTCAACCGGTGGGGGTTGATCGCTTCGCCGTTCTCGGCTGTGCCAACGAGCTAGAACATTACCCACACAATTTTGATCGAGCAAATCGACGGTGACGCCAGCGGGTCCCTCCGGTTAATCGATGCGGATGAGGTGGGGGTGAACCGCAGTCGATTGGCATGTGACCAAAAAGTGTTCTATGGTTTTCAACGTTGCAAGCGCGATTGGCGCAGCGGTAGCGCGCTTCGTTCACACCGAAGAGGTCACTGGTTCGATCCCAGTATCGCGCACAATGAAGGCCCCGATTCCAGGAGGAATCGGGGCCTTGTGCATTCCGGGAAGAGCGCGAGATGAGCGTTCGTGTGCCTGTCGGAACCGGGTCGTAGTCTGATGCCCATGACGCAACCACGCTTGGCCCAACAAACTCCCTACGGACGCATGTACGCGCGTGCCGAGGGGCAGGATCCGCAGGTTCCGTCCATCACCACGGTGATCGGCTGTGAATCCAATGATCTGGGCGGCTGGTACGGCTATAGCGCCGCGCAGGCCTTGGCCGCGGATCCACAACTTGCCGACGCTCTGCGCGATTCACGACGCCGCCGGGCCCTGGTCAATCACGCGGCCAAAGCGGCTGAGCGTCACAGGGACCGCGCCGCCGAGCGAGGCGATCGCGTTCATGACTACTGCGAACAACTGGCATTGAGGGCCATGGGGCAGGACCACCGTGTGGAGCAGGCACGGGAGACCTTGGCGGAGAACCAAGAATCCCGTTTCGCAGACAGTGCCGACCAATGGTGGGAGCTGTACCGGCCCGAACCGCTGGCTGCTGAGATCACCGTGTGGAATTCCACCGTGGGCTACGCGGGCACCCTGGACCTGGTGGCGCGGATCGGTGGCAAGGTGTGTCTGATCGACTACAAGACGCGCGGCACGGACCGCAATGGCCGGGTCAAGGCGCCGGATGCCAAGGTGGTCACCCAGCTCGTGGCCGGTCTGAAGGCCGAAGAGTCCTTGGTGGATGCTGCGACCGGTGAATGGCAGCCCTGGGAATACTCCAGCGCAGATGTCCTGATGGCGGTCGCCATTGGTGACACAGAAGCTTTGTCGGTCCAAGCGGTCCCGGACCAGCTGCCCGCCCACTGGTTCAAGTTCTGTGCCCTGGCCAAGGTGTGGGCGCGCTCGGCAGAGATCGAAGCCGCGGGTCAGCAACTGCGCGCCATCGTTCCGCCGCCGCTCGAACACAACCCGGTGGGCAGGGGCGCCATGGCCGTGACCGTAGACTTGAAGGAACCCCAGAACCAGGCAACCGAGGAGAGCGCTTCGCAGTGACAATTCTGCGCATTCGAACCCAGGGCGATCCCGTCCTCAGAACACCGGCACTCACCGTCACGGACTTCGACGAATCCCTTCGCACTCTGATCAGTGACATGTTCGAGACCATGTACGCGGTCAAAGGCGTGGGGCTGGCGGCACCGCAAATTGGCGTGGGGCTTCGGATCTTCACGTGGGACATCGGTGATGACTCCGGCCACGTGATCAACCCCGTTCTTGACGTGGGGCACGAGCCCCAGGAGGGTGGCGAGGGCTGCCTGTCGGTTCCCGGGCCCGGCTACGACACACCACGGCGCAATCACGCGACCATCACGGGCGTGGACATGAACGGCGACCCAGTGCGTCGCGAAGGCACAGGGCTACTCGCGCGCTGCTTCCAACACGAGACGGACCACCTGCACGGGAGATTGTTCGTCGATCGGCTGGAAGGTGAGGTTCGCAAGGAGGCGATGCGCGCCATGAGGGCTCCCGAGTACCAGGACATCGTGGACACAGTGACTCGGGAACGCGAAGCTCAGCGACTGGGTGCCTCTGCCGAGACGGCCCCGAGAACTTCCACCGGATCATCCTTTACCGGCTCCTCTTTTACGGGCTCGGCTTTCACCCGCGGAAAGGAATCCTGATCGTGGCCCAACCCCTGAAGGTTCTCTACGCCGGAACTCCCGCCACAGCGGTGATCCCTCTCAACGCTCTGGTTGAACGTGACGAGCTGGACGTTGTTGCCGTCTTGACCCGTGAAGATGCGCCGGTGGGACGGAAGAAAGTTCTGACCCCGTCACCGGTTGCTCAGCGCGCCGAAGAACTGGGCATTCCCACGCTCAAGGCCAACCGGGCCACCGAGGAGCTGGTTAACCAATTGCGCGCAACCGGCGCGGAGATTGCGGCCGTAGTCGCTTACGGAGCCCTGTTGCCCCGCCCGGTACTGGAGGCCTTCGAGCACGGGTGGATCAATCTGCACTTCTCCCTGTTGCCGCAGTGGCGCGGTGCCGCCCCGGTACAGCGGGCCCTGATGGCCGGTGACTCCATGATGGGTGCCACCACCTTCGTCCTGGACGAGGGCATGGACACGGGAGACATCGTGGGAACTCTCACGGATCCCGTTCGCTCGGAGGACACCGCCGGTGCCGTTCTGGAACGGTTGTCCCACAGCGGTTCGTCCCTGTTGGCGGATTCTCTCGTGGCTGTCGCGACCGGTCAGGCAAAGCCAGTTCCCCAGGAAGGCGAGGCCAGTTCCGCCCCCAAACTCACCGGCGCCCAGGCGCGGGTGGACTGGAGCCATCCCGCCGTGGCCATTTCTCACCACGTGCGCGGCGTGACACCGGAACCGGGAGCCTGGACCGAATACAACGGTCAGCGGATGAAACTTGAGCGCGTCATCCCGGCCCCGGACATCACTGGCTTGGCTCCCGGTCACGTGGAGCTCAGGGACGGGGCGGTCTATGTCGGCACCGGTTCCTACGGCGTGGAATTGACACGGGTGCAGCCGTCCGGCAAGAAACCCATGGCCGCTCTCGATTGGGCGCGCGGCCAGCAACGCAGTGAACAGGTGGTCTTCGTATGAGCGAGCGCGGTTACCGCAATGCCAAGGGGCACGAGCGCAACCGGCGCGCTCAGAAGGATCGACCGTTCTCGGCGCAGGCCCCGGGGCAACGACGTCGCTCGTCGGACCCGGCGCGGCTGACGGCTTACCAGGCCTTGCGCGCCGTCAACGGTGAGGATGCCTACGGCAACCTGGTGCTGCCCCAATTGGTGCGTAAGAACCGGTTGGACAAGCGAGATGCCGCCTTCGCGACCGAATTGGCCTACGGTGCAATGCGCCGTCAGGGCACCTGGGACGCAGTCCTCGAACACTGTGTGGACCGCACCCTCAAGGAGCTCGATCCCCAGGTCTTGGACGCCCTGCGACTGGGTGTGCATCAACTGCTGGCCATGCGCGTTCCGGACCACGCGGCCCTGGACGCCACCGTGGGCCTGGTCCGAGGCGAGATCGGTCAGGGGCCGGCGGGTCTGGTCAATGCGGTACTGCGAAAGGTTACGCGCCAGAGCACCGAGGAGTGGCTCGATCGGCTCGAATCGGAGCAGTCGGATGACCTGCGCAAACTGGGCGTGCGCTACTCCCACCCCGCGTGGGAGGTTCGTGCGCTGCGTCGAGCGTTGCGCATGAGCGGACGAGCCCCGGAAGAGATCGAAGATCTTCTGGAGGCCAACAATGCACCGCCCCGCGTGCACCTGGTGGCACTTCCGGACCTGGGCAGTTTGGACGCGGCCGTGCGCGAGGGCGCGACACCCGGAACGCTCGTGGCGGACAGTGCCGAGAGCGCCGGAGGAGACGTGCACCGGATTCCGGGGACCCGGGAGGGCACCGTGCGCGTGCAGGATGCCGGCTCCCAACTGGTGGCCCGTGTCATGGCAGAAGTGCCGGTTGATGACGACCACGGTATGTGGGCCGACTTCTGTGCGGGCCCCGGTGGCAAGGCATCCCTCCTGGCCGCGTTGGCGGATCAGCAGGACGCCCGGCTCTACGCCAACGAGGTCAGCGATCACCGTGCGGACCTCGTGGAACAGGCCTTGGCCGCGGTACCGGAACGGGCTTGGACCCTGCGGGTGGGCGATGGCCGCGACATTCCCGACGAAATGCCCGCCGGATTCGACCGTGTTCTCGTGGACGTGCCGTGCACCGGGTTGGGCGCGTTGCGGCGTCGTCCGGAGGCACGGTGGCGCCGCAGCCCCGCGGACGTCGCCGAGCTGGGATCGCTTCAGCGAGAACTGTTGACCGCGGCCCTGGACTCGACACGGCCGGGCGGTGTGGTGCTCTACGCGACCTGCTCGCCGCACACCGCGGAAACTCTGGATGTGGTCTCGGACATCGTGGAGTCCCGCGAGGATGCCGAGATCCTGGACACCGCCAAGTACGCCCGCAGTGCAGCCCTTCCCGGTGCGCTGGAAGGCGACCGGTCCGCCGAGCTCGACTGGCCGCACGGCGGAAGCAGCGTGCAACTGTGGCCTCACGTGCACGGTACGGACGCCATGTTCATGATCGCCGTTCGGAAATCAGCCTGACCCTCACACCCCTGGAGACACCATGAGCCGTTGTGCCATCCACCCGTCCATCCTGTCCGCAGACTTCTCTCACCTGGCCGAGGAACTGCAGCGCATTTCCAACGCTGATGCCGCTCACGTGGACGTGATGGACAATCACTTCGTTCCGAATCTGACGCTGGGACTTCCCGTGGTGGAAAGTCTGCAGAAGGTCAGCCCCGTTCCGCTGGACATGCACCTGATGATCGAGGATCCGGACCGATGGGCTCCTGCCTACGCCGAAGCCGGTTGCGCATCGGTGACTTTCCACGCGGAGGCCGCCACGGCGCCCATCAAGTTGGCGCGTGAATTGCGGGCGGCAGGGGCCAGAGCGGGATTGGCTGTGCGTCCGGCGACCCCTATCGAGCCATACATTGATCTGCTGCCCGAGCTGGACATGCTGCTCATCATGACCGTGGAGCCCGGCTTCGGCGGTCAGAAGTTCCTGGATGTGACGCTGCCCAAGCTGCGCCGCGCAGCGCAGGCGGTCAAGGCCCACGGTGGCACGGTCGCGCTGCAGGTGGACGGGGGCGTTACCGAGGAGACCATCGTGCGAGCAGCGGAGGCCGGCGCGGACACGTTCGTGGCCGGGTCGGCTGTTTACGGCAAGGAGGATCCGGCGGCGGCCATCCACGCTCTGCGCGAAACAGCCAGGACGCACCAGTCGGCCTGACGGGGCGTAAAGCCCCGGCTTTCCAAGCTCTAGTGGGCCCCCGGGGGCGCCGCACCGCGCGCGAACTTTCGTGCGAGTCGCGCACAGCGTGGCATAATGCAGATCACAACGTGTTCCGGGGTCGGTGAAAGTCCGAACCGGCGGTTACAGTCCGCGAACCGTGAACGCTCATCGCAAAGAGTCACGCGATGAAGCGGGAACGGCCGAACCGGTGAAATTCCGGTACCGACAGTCACAGTCTGGATGGTAG
>JAKDKI010000172.1 GCA_030453435.1 Kocuria sp. | reverse complement strand
CCGGTCATCGTGGCCAAGTCCGAGGTCACCGGTTTGCGGCTGCCCCCGGGGCACACGGGACGCACCACCCAGGCTCCCGCCGGCGCACTCGACGCCATGTTCAAGCAGGCCGGGGTCATTCGTGCCGCCACGGCCGAACAGCTGCTCGACATCGCGGCGATAGCGGAGAGCCAACCCGTTCCCGCCAACAACCGGGTCGCGGTGGTGTCGAATGCGCTGGCGTTGTCCCAGTTGGCGGAGGATTCCGGGATTCGCCTGGGCCTGGAGCCGGTCGTGTCGGACGGCAATGTGGACACGAGCCAGGGCCCGCAGCAGGCACACCAGGCCATTGTGGATGCGGTGCGCAGTAATGCCTCCCGCGAGGACGTTTCCAGTCTGGTGGTCGTCCTCATGCCCGTGCCGGGTCTCGATCACCAGGCCTTGGTGGACCAGATTGCCCGCGAAGCCCGCAGCGCGGAATGCACGGCGATCGGCGTGTTCACCGGCCAGTTCGGCAGTGAGGCCAAGACGGCCACGGTGCACACCACCGACGACGGCGCTTCCCTCCCGTGCTTCGATTCCCCCGGTGCCGCATTGGTCGCCCTGTCCAGTGTGGTCACGTACTCTCACTGGCGTGACCAGGACCACGGCCATGTCGAGATCCCCGAAGATTTCGACCACGATGCCATCGAGAAGTTCCTCGAGAAGCTCAGGCCCCAGATCCCCGGGGACCGGCTTTACGAACTGACCCGGGAAGAGACGACCGACCTGCTGGGGCACGCCGGCATCGGTGTCTTGGAGTCCGTGCGCTTCGCCGACCCGGACGAGGGCGTACAGGCAGCAGCGCGGCTTGGTTATCCGGTCGCCCTGAAAACCACCGACCCGCACCTGCGCCACCGCCTGGACCTGGGCGGAGTTGCACTGAACATCGAGGACGAAGGTCAGCTGCGAGCCGCCATCACCACCATGAAGCGAGCGCTCGCGAGCTTCGGAACCTCTGACTTCGAAGTTCAGTCCATGGCTGCAACCGGCCAGACCGTGATCGTGCGAGCCATTGAAGATCCGTTGATCGGACCCGTTCTGTCGTTCGGTATGGCCGGGGACGCGGTCAACCTGCTCGATGACTGGGCTCACCGGGTTCCGCCGCTGACTGATCAGGACATTTCCCGGATGGTCCGGGCGCCCAAGGCGTCCAAGAAACTGTTCGGTCATCAGGGTGTTCCCGCAGTGGACACGACCGGTGTGGAGGACCTCATCAACAGGGTGGCTCTGCTCAAGGACCAATTCCCGGAAACGGCCTCCATTGATCTCAACCCGGTTCTGCTGTCCGGCTCCGTGGTCACGGTGCTGTCCGCAACCATCACTCTGGGTGACCCGGGGCAGCGCACTGACAGCGCCCGCCGGGCCATGCGGAGCTAGGTCACTTATCGCGTGTCGGACACGATAGCTGGGCGTTTCGAACTGTTGGAACCCATTGCCAAGGGTGGCAGCGGGGCGGTGTGGCGCGCCATGGACCACAAACTACATCAGGAATGTGCCGCCAAGGTACTGCGTCAGCGGGATTCGGCAGACCTCTTGCGCTTTGTGCGGGAACAGTCCGTGAAGCTTGACCACCCGCACGTGGTTGCCCCGTACGGCTGGGCCGCCGAGGACGAATACGTGGCCATCGCCATGCCCCTGGTCAGTGGCGGAACTCTGGAAGCTGCGCTGGGGGACAACGGCGCCGTGTCCGATGTTGTGGCGGAGGAGATCCTCTACCAACTCCTCCAGGCACTACAGTTCGTACACGCTCGCGGTTGGATCCATCGGGACGTGAAACCGGGCAACGTGCTGATGGAACCTACCGGATCGGGTAGGCCGTGGGCACGGCTTGCGGACTTCGGCATTGCTGTTCGAGCGGAGGACGCCCGCCTGACCCACACGGGAACGGTGGTGGGAACTCCGGGTTATCTTCCGCACGAGGCATACGGCCCCATGGAACCGGCCATCTCCACAGATCTGTATGCCGCCGGTGTCACGGCGGTGCGACTCGTGGATCCTCACGTGGACCTCAGTAATCCCTTGGAACCCGCTGCCCTGGAGGGCCTGTTCCCGGATTCACCGCAGCTGCGGGGGCACGTGGCAGGCCTGCTCAGCAACGAGCCGAAACAACGCATTGCGGCTGCGAAGATTGCCATCCGGGATCTCGGGGAGGGATCCGCCAACCGGGCGAGTCAGGAGTCGCTGACGGCGGAGGGGGAGCCGTTCGAAATCTTCGATGTGCTCTCACCCACGACCGAGCGAGAGCTGTCCGTGGTTCCCGATGCGGCGGTGTTGCCGCTTTCGGAGGAAGCTCCTACGGCGCGCATCGAATGGCATGCCGTGCGAGGCAAGGGAGACGAAGCGAGGCAAGCGGCGGAACTACCGAGGATCTCGGATGACCCGTTGAACCCTTTCGGCAACTTAACGAGCACCGGAGAAGCCACCGAGGCCCTCCCGGTACAGGACGTTCCGGCCACGGAAGCTGTTCCGCACGTGCCGAGCGAGGAACCCTCGCCCACACCGCGACCGACACCTGCCGCAACGGCGAAACGCACCAGACGTTCACGGATGCCCTGGGTCATTTTGGCCCTGCTGCTGGCCGGGATCGCTTTGACCGCGGGTTACGTTCTCGCCGGACCGGCGCTGAGCTCTTGGCTCGATGAGGTGACCGGCTCGGAACCCGAGGTGACCCAAACGCCGGACGCGCCCCCAACGCCGTCGGCCCCGCAAGAACCGAGCATG
Organism: Kocuria sp.; assembly: GCA_030453435.1. Taxonomy (GTDB): domain Bacteria; phylum Actinomycetota; class Actinomycetes; order Actinomycetales; family Micrococcaceae; genus Kocuria; species Kocuria atrinae. The sequence goes on along the minus strand of JAKDKI010000172.1, from coordinate 2,707 downwards.
GATGTGACACCCGTGTGCACGGAACAAGAAGACGGTTCGCTGTCGTGCGTGGTCACACCATGACCACGACAATTGCGCAGAGTAGGGGAAAGTGAAGGACAATGAACCCATGACGTATTCAGCTCCCGATGGCTCGCGCTTGATCCAGGACATCAGCACAGCCGGGTTCTATCCGCAGCTCGTCGAGGACGTGGTGCGCGATTCCCTGGACGGCAGGCAGCCCGTCTCGCACCTGGTGCAGTTGGAAACCCATTTCAACAACACCGAACTCCACCGGCACATCACCGTTCTGGTGCTCGCGGAGGATGTTCTGCACATCACCCACGTGGACGATCAGCAGTTCGACGACACCGGCCGTGATGTAGTGGCACGCGTGTCCACCGAGACGGTGGGGATCTCGCAGATCCGGTCCGTGACCCTGAGCTACGCGTACCACCAACCCCAGAACTATCGCCCGGACACCCCCATCATGGAGCTGACCCTGGCCGTGAGCTGGACCGGCACGCAGCAGCTCGAGCTGTACCCGGCCATGTGCGAAGACCCCGAATGCCAGGCCGATCACGGTTACACCGGCACCGCGGCCAGCGAGGACGTGGTGATGCGCATCAGCTCGGAAGCGGACGGCAAGGACGCGGTGGAAGGTGCGCGTGAGTTCGCTCGCACACTGCGCCGTGCAAACCTGGCGCCCGTGACGGATTCGGGCGCGCAAATTGCTCAATCGCCGCATCAGCGTTCTTTGACTGATCGACGACCATCGGAGGCACCCGTGCAGCGGCCACGTTTCGGTCACCGTTTCACGGGACGTGATTCCGGGCGCAAGTCCCAATGACGCTACCCTCCGATTTTCCCGCGGCCCCGCGGTACGGCAGCCGCAGCGTGGCGGACGTGCTGTCCTCAGCGGCGGCGGCGATAGGCGTTCCGGATGTTTCCAATACGTTGGGACTGCCCAAAGCGCAGCGTTACGTGGTGGTGCTCGTGGACGGCTTGGGTTCCCAGTTGCTCAGCGAGTACTCCGGGTACGCTCCGACGCTCCGGAAGGCCCAGGCGCTGGGCGATCTAGACGCAGCCTTCCCCACGACCACGTCCGTGTCCCTGTCGAGCCTGGGAACCGGGCTGCCCCCGGGCCAACACGGCATGCTCGGTTACGACGTGGTGGATCCTGCTCAGGACCGCGTGGTCAACATGCTGGGCCAGTGGAACCCGCAGATCGACCCGGAGGTCTGGCAACCCCACCGCACGGTGTTCAACCGAGCGGAGGACACGGTGGATACGGTCACCGTCAGCAAGCCTCGCTTCGAGAACTCGGAGTTGACGCGTGCGTCCCTGAGGGGTGGCCGTTTCAAGGGTGCCGAGGGCGTATTCGCTCGCACCGCTTCCGCTCTCGAAGAATTGCGCGAGGGCAAACGGGCGCTGGTCTACTTCTACTGGGACGAACTCGACAAGATCGGCCATTCCAAGGGCTGGCGATCCGAGTATTGGCTCGAGGCACTCGAGGAACTGGATTCCGCCGTCAAGCGACTGGTCCAGAAGCTCCCCGCCAATACGCGCGTGATTCTCACGGCGGATCACGGAATGGTGGACGTGGCCCCCGAGCACCGCTTCGACGCGAGCTCCGTACCCGGTCTGCTGGACGGGGTGAGGCACACCGCCGGTGAGCCGCGCGCTGTGCAATTGCATGTCGAACCGGGGGCTGATCCTGCGGAGATCGCTACCCGATGGCAGGAACACTTCGGCGACGCCGTGTGGGTCGCCACTCGGAAGGACCTCGCCTCGGGCGGTTATTTCGGCGGCGATCCGAATCCCGCTGTCCTGGAGAGAGCGGGCCACGTGTGGGTGCTCGGCAGAGAACCAATCGCTATTTACGACGTGTCACGGCAGGGCAGCAAGCCCCTGAACATGGTGGGCCAGCACGGTTCCCTCACTGACGCCGAACGCCTGATCCCGGCGCTGCTGTGGTGACCTCTCGGTTCCCTGACCACCGCAGCTGTGGCTGCATCATTGCGGTGACCGCGCAAGGTCTCGCGGCGGCGTCGTCGCCTCGCCACTGACGCTCGAACTCGAAGAGGCCCGGTTCGCTGGAGTGCGAATCGGGCCTTTGAGCATTAGTTGCTGGACTTGGGAGTCGGCGTGGGCGGAGCAGGTGCCTTGGGCGTCGTCGGCGGCTTGGGCGGCGGCGGTTGAGTTGCCGGTGCCTTGGTGGTCGGCGGCTTGGGAGCCTGCGTCGGTGCCTTGGTGGGTTTCGGAGCCGTGGTCGGTTCCTTCGTGGGAGCCGATGTCGGTTTCTTGGTCGGCTCGGGTTTCTTGGTGGGCTCGGGCGCCTTGGCGGTCGGCTGCGCTGGTGGTGCCGGGGGCACCGGTGCGGGCGGCGGCGGCGGAGCAACCGGGGGAGCCACGGGCGGTGGAGCAGGAGGCACGTACTCCGGGGCCGGCGTGGTTTCCACCGGTGTGGGGGAGGGTGTGCGGCTCGGAGTTGCACTGGGCGTGGGAGACGGCGTTGCGGATTCCGTCGCGAAATCGGCCGGTTCCTGGTCATCCTGGGAGTTGGACAGGCCGGTGAAAGCGAGCGCGCCGACACCTACGAGCATGAGGAGTGCTGCCAACCCGAGCACGAGGGGTGCCATGAAACGACGGATTCCCCCGCCTTCGGGATCGTTGGAACCACCGGTTGCTTCCGCAGCCGGTTCATCGGCACCGAACAAGTCGTCCT
>JAKDKI010000002.1 GCA_030453435.1 Kocuria sp. | reverse complement strand
ACGAGCCGTGGCGCTTCATCGACACCGCCGGTATCCGCCGCCGCGTGCACCTGCAACAGGGCGCTGACTTCTACGCATCGTTGCGGACCCAGTCCGCTCTGGAGCGTGCCGAGGTGGCCGTGGTGCTGCTGGCCGTGGACGAAGTGCTCTCTGAGCAGGATGTGCGCATTCTTCAGATGACCGTGGACTCCGGCCGCGCAGTGGTGCTCGCCTTCAACAAGTGGGACCTGCTGGATGATGAGCGCCGCTTCTACCTGGAGCGCGAGATCGAGCGCGACCTGGCCCACGTGGCCTGGGCTCCCCGTGTGAATATCTCCGCGAAGACGGGCTGGCACAAGGACAAGCTGGTTCCCGCCCTGCACACCGCGTTGGATTCCTGGGACAAGCGCATCCCCACCGGGCGCCTCAACGCGTTCCTGGGCGAGCTCGTGGCCGCTCACCCGCACCCCGTGCGCGGTGGCAAGCAGCCCCGCATCCTCTTCGGTACGCAGGTGTCCTCACGGCCGCCCAAGTTCGTGCTGTTCACCACCGGCTTCCTGGATCCCGGCTACCGCCGCTTCATCCAGCGCCGCCTGCGCGAGACCTTCGGCTTCGAGGGCACGCCCATTGACGTGACCATGCGCGTGCGTGAGAAGCGGCAGCGGAAGAAGTAACGGTTCGCCGGCTTCTCTATTTCTCGACCTCCTGGCCGACGACGACGCCGGGTCGTCCCGTTTCGCACGGGGCGGCCCGGTGTTTCTGTTGCTGGTGTGGCCGCATGGTGTTGTGCGCGGGGGAGCGGAGTGCACTCTGATCGACGTAAGGACCACGATCCGAGCGCCATCTCAATCTGATCGACCTTACGACCCACAATCCTCGAATCTCGGGTCACAACGTCGATCAGATTCCCGGCTGCTGGGGATCCTGGTCTCAACGTCTATGAACGTGCAGTGCTCTTGCTGCCAGCGTGAACGCGGGCGCACGGAGTGGAGTTCGCGGGCTACGCGGTGGCGATTGCTCGGTCCGGGCCCGTCGATGTGAATTTCGGTCGACGTTGGGGTAATGTATCTCTGGTGTTCGGGACTGGTTCCCAGTACCGAACATGGTCGCGGGCTGTGGCGCAGCTTGGTAGCGCACTTGACTGGGGGTCAAGGGGTCGCAGGTTCAAATCCTGTCAGCCCGACCGAGTTCGTTGGTTTACCAGCGAATACGCGGTCACCGTGGTGGTGAGGTCGGTTAAAGTCAGACCGATGTCACCGCTGGAGTCACCGCAAGATCAGCGAAAGGCCCCGACACCACACGGTGTCGGGGCCTTCGTGTTGCCTCGACGATACCGCTACCGCGGCGACGTAGCCGGCTCCCGGCTCGGTTGGGTTGTCGGTGCTCGGAGAGCTTGCTGATCGCGGTGAGCCTCCGACCTTAGGGTGGCGAGTACACGATCGTGTGCCTGACGAAGGGACTGCAGTGGCGAGGTTGAACCTGAAGGCCATCGAGGAGCGCGTCGCTCCTCTGGGTGGCCGCGAGTCGTACGACCGCGAGTTCATCTTCGACCTGCTCCTGGCCTACGGGAAGCCGCAAGGCAACGTCACCCGCCTGCGCAATGGCTCCCTGAGCGTTGCGACGGACCCGGAGACGGAGGTGGCGCAGAAGAACGTCGTCTACTTCAAGGAGACGACCGACGACCCGCTCGCGGTGATCGACGAGCTGAAGACGTCGCCAGTCGTCGTTCGGTACCGCACCCGCTTCGTCATCGTCACCGACTACGTCGAGTTGCTCGCGGTCGACACCAAGACCGGCGAGAACTTGATGATCCCGATCCGGGACATCGACCAGCACTTCACGTTCTTCCTGCCGTGGGCCGGCATGGAGAAGGCTCAGTACGTCGCCGAGTCCCACGCCGACGTCAAGGCAGCCGAGCGCATGGGCAAGCTCTTCGACGAGCTGCTCGCCGCCAACCCCGGGCTGTTGGAGGGGACGCACGGGCGCCACGCCCTCAACGTCTTCTTCACCCGGCTGCTGTTCTGTTTCTTCGCCGAGGACACCGGCATCTTCACCCAGAGCCAGTTCGTCAACGCGGTCGGCTCGCACACCCAGGCCGACGGATCGGACGTCCATGACTTCCTAGCGGCGCTGTTCACCGCCTTGGACACCGAGGACCCGGCCGACAAGCCGAACCACCTGGCGGCCTTCCCGTATGTCAACGGCCGGCTCTTCACGATGAGCGCCGGCCTCGAGGTGCCTACGTTCACCAAGGCCGCCCGTGACCGACTGATCGAACTCGGCACGCTGAACTGGAGCGAGATTAATCCCGACATCTTCGGGTCGATGTTCCAGGCGATCGTCTCGCCCGGAAAGCGCTCGGACCTCGGCCAGCACTACACCTCGGTGCCGAACATCCTGAAGACCATCGAGCCGCTGTTCCTCGACGGCATCAGGGAACAACTGGACGCCGGCTTCGACAACGTCAAGAAGCTCGAGGCACTGCTGGAGCGGATCAGTGCGATCAAGGTGTTCGACCCGGCCTGTGGATCCGGCAACTTCCTCGTCATCGCCTACAAGGAACTCCGCAAGGTCGAGCACGCGATCCTGGAGCGCCTTGCCGACCTCGACGCGAAGCATCAGGTGCTGTTCGCGGAGTCCAAGATCAACATCGAGAACTTCTACGGGATCGAGATCGACGACTTCGCGGTCGAGGTCGCGATCCTCTCGCTCTGGATCGCGAAGCACCAGATGAACACCGAGTTCAAGGAGAAGTTCAACGTCTCCATCCCGTTGATCCCGCTAAAGGAAACTGGCCAGATCCAAGCGGGGAACGCGACCAGGGTCGACTGGAACGCCGTCTGCCCGAATGACGGTGGCGAGATCTATCTGATCGGCAACCCTCCGTACAAGGGGGGTAAGTCTCAGGGAAAGGAGATGAAGGCCGACTACCCCTTCGTGTTCGGGAGGCGTCCGTACTCAAAAGACCTTGACTACATCGCACTCTGGTTCGTGAAGGGCGCCGATTACATCGAAGGAACTCGCGCTGAGTTGGCGTTCGTGACCACCAATTCGGTGTCCCAGGGGGAGCATGTCGGGCTGATGTTCCCGATGATCTTCGCTAAGGGCATCGAGATCGGCTACGCGTACACCTCCTTCAAGTGGGAGAACAACGCGAAGCGCAACGCTGGCGTGACCGTGGCAGTCATCAACCTTCGTGCGGAACGACTTGGTCCGAAGTACATCTTCACTGACGGATTGCAGATCGAGGCGAAGAACATCAACGGGTATCTCGCCGACGCGTCCTCGATCTTCATCTACCGACGAACGACAGTCCTCAGCCCGTGCCTCCCACGGATGGTCCTTGGTTCGATGCCAAAGGATGGCGGATTCCTGATCCTCGATGGCGCGGAACGAGCAAGAGCATTGGCGGAAGATCCAGCGACAGACGAGTACCTGAAGCAGTATGTTGGATCAGCAGAGTTCATCAACGACATCCAGCGCTTCTGCATTTGGGTGCCCGATTCCGAACTCCCAACCGCGAGGCAGGTCGTGCCTATCGCATCTCGGCTGGATGCGGTAGCCGCTTGGCGCGGCAGCCGAGACGAGATGGGAGTCCGCTCGTTCGCCGCTTTCCCCAATAGGTTCAAGCAAGTGGCGTACAAGGCGACTGAGTCGATCGTAGTTCCTCGCGTCTCTTCTGCGCGCCGCGACTACGTGCCGATTGGGTACCTCGATGCGAACGCTGTGATATCTGATGCCGCGAACGCTGTATATGACGCGGAGCCATGGATCTTCTCCCTCCTCACCTCGCAGATGCACATGGTCTGGCTCGCTGCTGTCGGCGGACGTATGAAGACTGACTACCGCTACGGCGCATACATCGTGTACAACAACTTCCCGATCCCACCACTGTCCATCTCGATGAAAGAGAAACTCACTACTACGGCACTGCGTGTTCTAGACGTGCGCGAGTATCACTCGGAGCGAACGCTGGCGGAACTGTACGACCCGGACCTCATGCCTGATGACCTCCGCGAGGCGCACGTCGAGGTTGACGCGCTAGTCGACTCGATCTACTCCAGGCGCGGGTACGAGACCGACGAGCAGCGGTTGTCGGACCTGTTCGGCATGTATGAGGCCATGACTGCAGCTGAGGCCGCCAAGGCCCCGACAAAGAAGATCAGGGGTGCACGCAAGTGAACGCAATCAACAAGCCGGTCAACATCGTTGATGTGACCTACGCGCAGACGGGTGCCTCGGTGAACACGGATGCGATGGGCATGCGTGAGATGCAGCAGCGCGTCTTCGCTAAGCGCGATGTCCAGCATCTGTTGATCAAGGCGCCGCCGGCGTCGGGCAAGTCCCGTGCACTGATGTTCATTGCTCTGGACAAGCTCTATAATCAGCACCGAAAGAAGGTCATCGTCGCGGTGCCGGAGCGGTCGATTGGTGGATCGTTCGCCTCGACCGCCCTCACGAAGTTCGGCTTCTTCGCCGACTGGGAGGTCAAGCCCGAGCACAACCTGTGCGATCCCGGGTCGTCACAGGGCAAGGTCGGCGCCTTCATCGACTTCCTCAACGGACCGGACGCCGTTGTCGTCTGCACGCACGCGACCTTGCGGTTCGCATTCGAGAAGCTCGCCCCGGACGCCTTCGACGGCACGGTGCTGGCGATCGACGAGTTCCACCACGTCTCGGCCGACACCGAGTCCAGCCGACTAGGCGCGCTGCTGCGCGAGGTCATGAACGGGTCCGACGTGCACATCGTGGCGATGACCGGGTCGTACTTCCGCGGCGACTCGGTTCCGGTGCTGTCTGCCGAGGACGAGGCCCGGTTCACGCCGGTCACGTTCAACTACTACGACCAGCTCAACGGCTACCAGCACCTGCATTCGCTTGGCATCGGCCACCACTTCTACCAAGGGCGGTACACCGACGCGATCGGCGAGGTCTTTAACCTCGACCGGAAGACGATCATCCACATCCCCAACGTGAACTCTGGTGAGTCCACGAAGGACAAGATCGAGGAGGTCGGATTCATCATCGACTCGATCGGACACGTCGAGTCCACCGACCCAGACACGGGCATCATCACAATCCGCCGCTCTGACACCGGGGCGATGCTGCGTCTCGCGGACCTCGTCGACGACACGGATCAGAAGAAGCGAGCAGACACACTCCACTACCTGTCGACGGTGGCATCGAAGGATGCCGGCGCCGTCGACGTGATCCTCGCGCTCGGCATGGCGAAGGAGGGCTTCGACTGGCCCTTCGCCGAGCACGCGCTCACCGTCGGGTACCGCGCCTCGCTGACCGAGGTCATCCAGATCATCGGCCGGGTCACCCGCGACTCCCCGGGCAAGGGCCACGCCCAGTTCACCAACCTGATCGCTGAGCCCGACGCATCCCAGGGCGAGGTGAAGGTCTCGGTCAACAACATGCTGAAGGCCATCACTGCCTCGCTGCTGATGGAGCAGGTACTGGCGCAGAACTTCGAGTTCAAGACCAAGCGCACCGGCGACGACGACGCGACCCCGCCCGGCGTCATCAAAATCAAGGGGTTCAAGGAGCCGTCGTCCGAGCGGGTGAAACAGATCGTCGAGACCGACCTCAACGACCTCAAGGCAACGATCCTGCAGGACGATACGTTCGCAAAGGCTGCCTTCGGATCGGTGGACGCGGAGACGACGAACAAGGTGCTGATCCCAAAAATCATCCGGGAGAAGTACCCCGATCTCGACGAGACGCAGGTCGAGGAGTTGCGCCAGCAGGTGGTCGTGGACTCGGTGATCAAGAATGGCGAGGTCCGTCAGGTCGGCGACAAGCGGTTCATCCGGATGTCGGAGAAGTTCGTGAACATCGACGACATCAACATCAACCTGATCGACTCCGTCAACCCGTTCCAGCGCGCCTTCGAGGTCATCTCGAAGGCCGTCACGCCATCGGTGCTGCGGATCATCTCCGACGCGATCACAGCAACCCGGGTCGAGATCACCGAAGAGGAAGCACTCGCGGCGTGGCCGAAGATCCAACAGTGGGCCAAGGTCAACGGCCGGAAGCCGAACGTGCGCTCCGAGGACCCGACCGAGAAGCGGTACGCCGAGATCGTGCTCTTCCTGCAGAAGAAGAAGCAGGAGCGCGAGGCCGCGCAGCGCGCAACACAGATGGCGGACGAGGCATGACCAGCGAGGACAGCGTGGGACCTGTCGACTCCGCATTCCCCTCCAGCATCGCCGCCATTTTGGACTCCGACGTCGACGGGCTCCTGGACGCGCCTGAGAAGCCGGTCAAGGTCACGGCGACGGACCGGCTCGAGCGGGCGTTCTTGGAAGTGGTGGAGTTCCGACGGACGCACGGTCGGATTCCGGACTCCACGACCCGCGAGATCGCCGAACGCAAGCTCGGGGCTCGCCTCGATGGGATTCTCGCGAACGAGGAGAAGATCGCGGCCCTGAAGCATCTGGATGAGTTCGGGCTGCTGGAGGTGCCCGAGGCGCCTGCGTCGATCGATGACTTGCTCGGGGACGATGACCTCGACCTGCTCGGGGACGACTCGGGACTCCTGGATGTCTCCGATCTACCGGCGCGAAAGGCCCCCGATGAGGCGGACTCAGTCGCGAAGCGCAAGAAGTGCCTCGATTTCGATCGCTTCGAGCACCTGTTCAAGACCAAGCATGCCGAGTTGGCCGACGGGACGGCGCAACTCGCCTCGTTCAAGGGTCTGCGCACGGTCACCGAGGGCCGGTTCTTCGTCCTCAACGGGGTGATGCTCTTCGTCGCCGAAGTGGGCGAGACGCGAGAAATGATCGTCGGCGGAAAGCCCGAGCAGAAGCAGCGGCTGCGCGTGATCTTCGAGAACGGCACCGAGTCCTCGATGTACCGGCAGTCTCTCTCGATCAGACTGTTCGAGCAGGAGGGTCAGTCGATCGTCCAAACCGGCCTGAGCGATGACGAGGAGATCCTCGAGGGTGACGCTGCCAGCGGTCACATCTACGTCCTGCGCTCTCTCAGCACGGATCCTCAGATCGCAGAGCTCACCAACCTGCACAAGATCGGATTCACCCGGGGCTCGGTCGAGGCACGGATCAAGAACGCCGAGACGTCGCCGACCTACCTCATGGCCCCGGTCGAGGTCGTGGCCGACTACCGGACCTACAACCTCAGGGCTTCGGCGCTCGAAAACCTCCTGCACCGGGTCTTCGCCGACGTCCGTCTCGACCTCACCCAAGCCGACCGCAAGGGTCGAAATTACGACCCGTCCGAGTGGTATGTGGCCCCCCTCAGCGTGATCGACCAAGCGATCGACCTGATCATCTCCGGGGACATCGTCAGCTATTTCTACGACAGGGAGGCTCAACGCCTTGTCTCCCGCGCATCGGACCACGACGGCTGATGGCGAAGGACGGGCACCGGCGCCCGACCTTCGATGAGGCGAGAAACGCCCGTTCTACAGCCGATTTTGCGGTGCTGATGGCACCGGCCGCTACCAGTTGCGGCGTAGGCGGGAGACTGCTTGATGTCTTCCGTATTGGCGGGTCCTGGCGTTGGCTCACAGCAACGAGCGGTTTGCTGAACGGAGGTGGTTCAGGTTCAGGGACAGGTATCGAGGTCCGGTCCTGTATGCTCCGATTGGGGACGGCGGCAGTAGCGGCACAGCGGGTCACTCTCGGTCTCGTTCGCAGCGAATCGGTCACCGTGGAAACTCGATGATGTGCGCCCACTGCTGGTCACGCACATCTCGCCCACGGCAGCTCCGCAGAGGGGGCAGGCCACAGATCTGGCGTTCTCGCCGTCGACGCCCCAGCGCCAGGTGCTCATGAATTGTCCTCCGGACCAGCAGAGTCATCTCTTGACTTCTCAGTGTCCGTCCCGTCCTCAGGTTGAAGCTGACCGCTGCCCAACTCTTCGTCGAGGTCGGTGGCCAGTTGGGCCTTCGCGCGGTCTGCCTCAGCCTCGTGCGCTGCACTGCGCTTCGAGTACGTCCTTATGATCGCAGTGACTCCCAGAGCCGTCGCCGCGGTGAATCCGACCCCCACCGCAAAAGCCTTCGGCATCGCCTTCAATGCTGCCGACTTCTCTATGCTCTCGATGAGCATCTCCACCCCACCCGCGTCCTTCGCCTTGACCACGATCTCCTGGTATGCGCCCAGATTCCCCATGTGCCACTCCTATCCCGAGCGCACAGGTCAGGCGCCGTCGACTGCGTTGGGCCGTGTGGCCCAAGGTGTCTAAGGATGCCTGATCTTCGCTAGGAGCGCCAACATCCTTGGTGGCTACCTTGTATGGCAGCACCGACGAAGGACTACACGCGGCGTGCGATAGCGAATGATGTGCCAAGACCTCCCTGGGGACGACCAGGTCGAGTGCCGATTTCCCAACATGACACACCCAGTGGCACGAGTCAGGTGCCGGGGCTCCGGACAAGGCGGAGGTCGGCGAGGTCTGACAGTCTTGGGCATCATCGGCAAGTCGGAGGTGTCACGTGATCAAGTCCGCGAACCAGTACCCGGTTCACACGCTCTTCAGCCACGAGGGGAACGTGCTGTACCGGATCCCGCCCTATCAGCGTGAGTACTCCTGGTACAAGGCTCAGTGGGAGGACCTGTTCGAGGATCTGATCGAGGCCGAAGGCGCCCACTTCTTGGGGACGATCATCACGCTCGACCAGACCACGGACACGCTCGAGGGCAACATCCTGCATGTGGTCGACGGCCAGCAACGACTGACGACCTTGACCCTGCTCCTTGCTGCGGTCTACTCCGTGCTCAAGGAGCACATCGACGAGCTCGATGACGACACCCGAACGGACGTTACGAACCTCGGTCGCCAGCTGGTCCGCAAGGCTGACCAGCAGCCGCGGGTGAGACCGCAGAAGCAAGGGCACAACCTCTTCGACTACCTCAAGACGCTCGAAGGCGCCGGGTTGCCCGTTGAGGGCGAGTGGAAGCCGTACTACCCCAGCCGCCGGATCGCGAAGTGCTACCGCTACTTCCGCGCCGCCATCCTGAAGCTCGCCGAGACGGAGGAGCTGTCCGAGACGGAGGCTGCGCTCAGGGTGCACGAGGCGGCCCTGCAGGCGGTCATTGTGAAGATCGAGGTCGCCAGCCACGCCGACGCGTTCGTCCTCTTCGAATCGCTGAACAACCGCGGCATGCCGCTCTCGCCCGTGGATCTGATCAAGAACCACCTTTTGGCCGAGTCCGAGAAGAAGCAGATCATGAATGTCGATCAGGCGTTCAAACACTGGAACGACATGCTGACGAGCCTCGGCGACAGCTACTCCACCCAGGAGCGCTTCCTGCGGCACTACTACAACGCCTTCAAGACGGAGCTCCCCGACGTCCCCAACGCCTCCGTCGCCACTAAGTCCAACCTGATCCGCGTCTACGAGAAGCTCCTGGAGCAGAACCTGAAGAAAGTCGTCGACGCCCTCGTCGAGGCGAGCAAGATCTACGGCCGCATCAACTGCGTCGTGGAGCTCGACCAGCCGACCTCCCTCGACCGGGCCTTCCAGCGGCTCATGCGCGCCCAGGGTGCGCCGTCCTACGTCCTCCTGATGTGGCTCATGACGAAGCAGGACGAACTCGAGTTGACCGACGCCCAGGTCGAGGCGGTCGTTGACCGCCTCACAAATTTCTTCGTCCGCCGCAACCTCACCGGCTACCCGCCCACTTACGCGCTGGCGAAGCTCTTCATGACGACCATCGACGCTGTGGGTGACGCCCGTGGCAATGACGTTCTGAAGGTCGTCAGAGAGAAGCTGAACAGCGTCTCAGCCTCCGACGAGGAGTTCCGAGCCCGGCTCCTCGGTCGGATCTACGAAGAGAACACCGACGTCGCCCGGTTCGTGCTGACCACCCTGGCCGAGGATGCGATGACCAAGGAGACATGGGCGGACCTGTGGCGGCAGGAGAAGAACCACTTCGTCTGGACGATCGAACACATCCTCCCGCAGGGTGAGAATCTGCCCGCCGCATGGCAGGAGATGCTCGGAGGCAAAGAGGTTGCTGCGCAGGTGCAGGAGGAGCACCGGCACAGGCTGGGGAACCTCACGATCACGGCCTACAACAGCAATCTCGGCAACAAATCCTTCGTTGAGAAGCGTGACCGCCAGGATTCGAAGGGCCTGCCCATCGGCTACAAGAACGGCTTCTCGTTGAACGCCGAGCTCGCCACTCGGGAGTCGTGGACCGCTGATGACATCGAGGCGCGCACGAAAGTGTTGGCTGACAAGGTGATCGGGCGGTTCCCGCTGGCCTAAGGCACGCCATGCGGCTGCATCGGATCCGCCTCAGTCATTGGGAGTTTGTCGTCCTCGACGTCTTCACAGAGTTTGATCGGTCAAGTCTCGGCCAGATGCTGCGCGCCAGATGACGTGGTCCAGGGTCCGCGGGCTGACCTCGAGCCTGTCCGCGGCAGCCATGACCAGCTCAAATGCACGGTCGGTGGTCATCGGTACGCCGGTTCCCAGTGCCCGCTCCAGGAACCGCAGGACCATGCGGTCCGGTTTCACAGACGGCAGCCCGGCGAGCAGCAGCAGGTACGAGTACGTCACCCCGGATCCTTGGCTGGGCAGCTTCTTCCAGGCGTCGTGGACCGGGTTGCCCTGAGGGCTGGTCTCGACCGCCAGGACTAAGTCCTCGACCGTGTCGATGCCGTGCTTGAGCATGAGCGCAGCCGCCTGTCCGATGACCTCGGCCTTGAGGGGAGCCCCCGGCTTCGTGTGAGCCGGTTTCAAGTTGCCCGCGACAGAGTTCGCCCACGCTCGAGCACCACCGGCCGCGGAGATCGACTCCAGCAGGGCTGCGGCGCCGTCGCGTTGTCCATGCGCGGCCCGGTATCGGTTGATGACGTTCACGACTGACGTGTAGTGCGATCCCGTCGAGTAGATCGAGTCGATGATGCACAGCGCGAGGCTGTTCGGGTACCCCTCCGGAGTGATCCACAGGTCCTTTTCGCCGAGGTTGCTCCGGCAGTACGAGACCAATGCATCGACTTCGACCTGGCTGACGGTCATTTAGCTTCTCCGTAAGTGGCGTGGCTACGAGGTGTCCAGAAAACTCAACTCTACGGAGCGTCACGCCCCCCGTTGTCGGTATGTATTGGGAGAATGTGTCATCGGTGAAATGCCTCGACGAGGAAGGCGAACTCCCGGCCACAAGCGGCCGGGCGAACGCCCGGCCCGGGTGAGTACGAGGGGCTGAACAAGTGCTGCGAGCAAGTCGTGGCCGCCCAGACTCGAGGAGATCCCCATGCACACTACGCAACTCAACAGGCTTGGCTACGACACGAAGGCCATGGGCCTCGTGCCGGGCTTGGACTACGTCCCGGACCTCGTGGACACCGAGGACGGCCTGGCCACGGACTTCGTGCACAGGTCCTTCCTGCAGCTCTCGCAGTTGGACGCGCTCGGCGGCGTGAGCGTGCTCGGCGGCTCCGGCGACCGTCACGACGGCATCCGGTACGCGCTCGAGGAGGAGATCGATCTCGTCGCTGCAGTCGATCACTTCGGCGACCATGCACAGCAACAGCGGGCTCGCGAGCTCATCGCGGCAGGGAAGGTCAGCAACTAGCCACACGCATGAGGCTCGACAGCTCCGGCTGTCGGGCCTCTCTCGTTGCGCAGGGGGCTGGCGGTCTGGGTTGTCCAGCAAGTTCCTGGTGGCGATGGTGGGGACTCCGTGCCGACCATCGGTCCAGCAACCCGGCGGCCGGTGGACGCCGTTGGAGCTAGGGCCGGACTTCGCTACTGGCTTGCACGATTCCTCGGCCCTCACTGCGGACGCGGTCTCGAGCACGACGCCGACCGGTGACACGAGGTAGTTGTTCGCCTGCGGGATGCGAGCTCGAACCTGAGTCGACATGGTGTCTCATGGATCACCCTTGCGAGACCCCAGATCCGGTCACCTCGTCACCGTAGATCCGGTAGCTGCCGGTGTCTCACGGTCCGTTGATCTCGTCGACGGACTTTCTGAGACACAGGAGCGTGGCACGGTTGCGAGATGACCGATCTTGACGCGCTCCTGACAGACCAGTTCATCCGCTTCGAGGCTCATCAAGGGACCGACGACCCGCCGCTCAGCATGTCCTTCATGTGCACGCTCGACGTCGGCATCGTGGAGCCCGATCCCGGGGTTGCGGGGGTGATGGTCGTCGCCCACGCCGACATCGCGCCCGGGGGGCGGATTGGAGAGGCGTGGCTCGAGGCTCGCGACGACGACGCATCGAGGACCGCGGGCATCACGTCCGGCAGCGGTCTGCACAGGGCACTACTCGAATGGTTCCACGACATGTGGTCGTCGTGGGACGAGGTGCCCGAGGGGACGGAAGGCGATGTGCTCGAGATCCGAGCATCCAATCTTCGGCCGGGCGATCTCGTGTGGCGTCTCGACCGGATTGTCGCGGGCGTGCACGAGAGTGGCATCAACGCGGCGGATGAGCCGGTCGTCACGGTCGACTTCGAGGACACGACCGGCACGGAGGTCTGGCCTGCTGACCAGCTGCTCACGGTTATCCGCGACACCGACGAGGCGGACGAGCACGATGGGTGACGTGATCCCACTGCCTCCGCGTCCGTCCGACGGTGGCGAGGGCGATGACGACGCGAGGACCACGACGGTCGGCTTCGTCATCGACGGGCAGCACTATGAGATGGCCGTCACTGCGGAGGAGACCGTGAGGTTGCTCAGGGGTCTTCACGACCGCTAGCCCGGTAGCGGTAATAGCTTGCTCGCGACCAGGCGACCATCCTCACGGCCTGTGTCACGGTCATGCCCTCGGTGCCCACCAGGTGCTCGACCGTGCGCACCCGCCGGGCCATCTCGTCTGGGTCGACCTCTGGGCGACCGAACCGGACCCCTCGGGCCTTGGCCGCGTCCAGGCCGGTTTGGACCCGTTCTCTGGTCAGCTCACGCTCGCAATCCGCCAGCGTCGACATGATGCGCAGCATCAGACGGCCCTTCGGGGTGGACGGATCGAGGCCGTCCGAGACCGACCGAACGAGGACGCCACGGTCGATGAGGTCGGTCACCGTCATGACTACGTCGACGAGGGAGCGACCGACCCGGTCGATGCGCCACACGACGAGTTCGTCGCCTTTGCGCAGGCGTGCTTCCAGTGCTGACCAGCCCGGCCGGCTGCTGGCTGCTTTACCTGCGGAGACTTGGTCGGACCAGATCTGGTCCTCGGGCACACCGGCACCGATCAGCGCCCGGCGTTGAAGCGCACCAGTCCGCTTGTCCCATGTAGAGGTGCGCGTATAGCCGTACCGAGCTCCTGACCTCAGCTGTCGTGGTCGCATCTGTTTCCTCTACCTACGCCAGCGGATGGACACTGGCGAGGTCCTCCAGGAGCCGACGTGACCGGCGACCCAGCGGACGGCAACGGCCAAACCGAACAGGGCGCACCCTGTGCCGAGGAGGGCACCAATGCCCCTGACCCAGCGCAACCACGTTGCCGCCTCCGCAGTGACGGCGACCTCCCAGCCGAAGACCACGCCGGCGACGACCAGCACTCCGCCCAGCACGACGGTCGCCGCAGGAAGGAGCGCGAGGCACATGGCACCGGCGGCGGTCCAGAGCTGGCGTGCTTCGACGCGGGAGACCACCGCCAAGACCTTCTCGGCCCGAGCCTGGGCGGCCGCGATCTTCTCAAGGGCCTGACCGGCGACCACGCCGGCGGCGTCACTGGTGACCTTGCTGATCGCAACCTCTGCCTGCTTCTCGATTCGGGATGCGGCGCCGACGGCCTGTCTGACCAACTGGTTTGACGCGGCAACCTGCTCAGCGGCCCGATCAGTCGCCGAGGCCATGTCCGTCCGGTTCCTGCTCGCCTCGGTGATCAGCGTCGACACCGCCGCGCGCAGCTGCTTCCCGTCGAGAGCGCTGACGAACTCGGTCAGCGTCTTCTCGATCTCGCTGAGCCTGCGCTCGACGCTCTCGCTCGGCTGCGGCGCGCGTCCGGACGTCGAGGAGATCGACACCTGATTCGACAGCCGCTCCATCTGGAGCGTCTGCTGCTCGTCCATGATCTTCACGAAGCCGGCCAGTTCCTTCTGCCGCTCGCTCAGTCGCGCGATCGTCGAGTTCTGCGCTTCGACGGCGACAAGGATCGAGGTCAAGACCGCCGTCGTCTCCGGGCTGTCGAGCTGCTGCTGCTGCCCGGCCTGCTCGCTCTGCTGCTTCAGCCGCTCGAGTGCTGCGCTCATCGTCCTGCTCCTTCATCCGCTCGTGGTAGTCGAAGAACGCGGCCGCGCCTTCGGGGGTGAAGTCCGCGGACAGCCGCGAGCACGTTGCCCGGCGCTCAGTCCGTCGCGCGCCATCGCGCAGGTCCTGGATCTTCAGGGTCCAGACGTTCGCGCCGGTCTTCTTGTTCTTGCTCGGGACCAGACGCATCCGCGGCACCCTGTCGCCGTACTCGTCGAGCCCGTGGTTCTGCTCCTCGAGGACTGTCCGCAGACCGCCCTCGTCGACCGACCTCGGGTCCATTAGTGCGGCCTGCATGCGGTCACCCATGGCGCGGTCGAGCGAGTCTTCGGCGAAGTCTTCGCGGCGGATCTCCCAGTCCACCGGCGGGTGGCCCGGACTCTGCACAATCGATAGCCCGTGCTCACGCATGAGCTCGTCGTTGGCGGACTGCACACCGCGCTGACCGCCCTGGTCCGGACGGTCATGGAACGACCGATAGTTCTCCAGGGCCCGACCCGTCTCGCGGTTGTGGTTGATCACCAGAATGTGGTTGTGCGGATGCCCACCCTTACCGTCGATGTGGGTGACTACGAGGGCGTCGGAGTTCGGATGCATCTTCTTCGCCAACTGGTAGCCGAGATCATTGACGCGTTGGACGTCCTCGGGGTCGCTCGGGTCGAACTCGGTCGAGCTGAAGGACTGCCGGTAGTGCAGTGCCTGCACCGGGCGACCGTTCGCCTCGGCAAGCGCCTGCGCAGCAGCAGACCACGAACCGGGCGGACCCGGGACGTCGCACGCGATCGCGACACCCCGGGTGTCGTCCAGGCCACGGACGTAGGCCTCCGACGCGGCTGCGGATCGACTCGGTGCGTAGTACGTCGTGCTCATGCCGCCACCCGATCGCCGAGCAAACCACGGACCTCCCGCAGGAGGCCGATCAGCTCGACCAACAGCGTCCGGTCGACGTGCACCAACTGGCCTGCACGAGCGCGACGGTCGAGGTCGTTGATGTTGATCGCGAGCGGCCGGATCTGATCGGCCAGGACCCGCGCCTCAGCACCGGCCTGGGCGCGCTCCTCGATGACCAGCACCGCAGCACCGAGCGCGGCGTCGAAGGCCTCGGTGCGCCGACGATCCAGGGCATCGCGCACCACGGACTTCACCCACGTCGACGGCGGCAGATTCAGCCGATCGGCCCGAGCACGGACGGCCGCAAGGGTCTGAGCACCGAACCGAATGTCCAAGCGACCATCCCGACGACCGTCCTTCGAGGCAGCCACATCTGAGGAGAGCGCGATGTAGGGGTACGGGTCAGGGCGAGCAGTAGGGCCGTCGGACACAGCGCTGGCGCTCGTGCCCTCCGTCCCTGCTCGCGAGGGAGCTCTGCCCCCTTCGAACCCCTTGATCTGAGCACCATCAGACCCGGTCATAGTGACCACCTCCACCGGTGCTGTCGATCGCCTCGGCAAGGCCCATGCCGGGCACCGGGACGTCCGATGATTCGGTGCCGATCTGGTGGCGCAGCCACGCCTGCATCTGGTCCGACATTAGCGCCTCGCGCAGGAGCTCGACGCTCTCGATGTTGTCGGCGCCGGCAGCTCCGGCAAGGTCGACGCCGAGGGTCTGTAGCGCGGACATCAGCGCTGCGGCCGCAGCCTTCTTCTTGGCGCGCTTGGCGGCACGGATCTGCTGATCGAGCTCACGACGCTGAGCTTCGAGCTCGTCGATGTTCTTAAGGATCTGCTTGGTCATCACTTGCTGCCTTTCGTGTCGGTGGACAAGGTCTTTGCAGTCGCACCCGGCTTCGTCCGGGGATCGACGTTGGTCAGGGCATCGCGCCAGGACTTCTTGATGTCCGTGCGCACCATCGGGAGCTCGACGACGTCGGTGTACGTCGCGTACTGCCGTCGGAGGCGGAGTGCCTTCTTGAAGGCCTGCTCGTTGCCATCTGCGGCATGAAACTCAGCGGCCACGATCCAGCGGCCCACGCTCTGGAGGTCAGCCCTCGCACGTACCAGTTCGGCGCGAACATCGGGCAGGACCGTGTCGAGGTCGAGGCTGCAGGCGTCGCCGAGGTCCAGACACAGGTCAGCGAAAAGGACCACGGCTCCTCGGTGAGTCAGCCGACCGTTGACGAGATGGTCGTCGCTGGTGAGTTCGTACTCCTGGGCCAACTGCGCGGCACCGTGCTCCCGTGCCGGCTGGAGCCCTTGGACGTCCAGCCACATCGCGATGTTGGTGACCAGATCTCGACGCTCGGTTGCCTCCTGCTCAGCGGCAACGCGCGCCTGGTATTCAGGGGTGGCACGCTCGGCCTCGTCGGCGAGTCGCCTGGCCTCGACCTCGGCCTCCAACCGCTCACGCTCGTCGCGCTCACGCTGCTGACGCTCGATCTGCTGGCGCTCCTGTTCGACACGGGCAGCCTCAGCCAGCTGGAGGGCCTCACGCTCGCGGCGGGGCCGCTCTCGGGCCTCGCGCTCAGTAGCCTCGGCCTGTTCGATCTTTCCCTTGGCCAGTCGGCGCTGCTCCTCGCCGTCTGCGGCCAAAGCCTGCAGTTCCCGGCGGTGCGTGACGTACAGAGCCTTGTGCACGGACTGGACATCCGCAAGGCTCATCGTGGCGTCGAAGACAGCGATCTTGACCTCGGTCAAGGTTGGCAGGGTGCTGACCACGGCCGGGCGACCGAAGTAGCTTTCGAGGCAGGCCTGCCAATCGAAGTTGGAACGGATTCCTTCGGTCGGGTAGTGCGCCTTTCCCTTGGCCACCGCCTCAGGCGACAGGCCGAGTATATAGGCGATGTGCCTCTGAAAGGCGCCGTGGCCCTGCAGCGGGACCACCAGCATCGGCGGGAGACCGAGCCAGCCGGCGACCTGTTCACGCGTGCGGGAGTTGACCATCCGGAGGGCACCCTGGATGTGCTCCGGGGCCTTGTCCTGGTCCTCGACGTGCCACAAGTACTCACCGGTGGACTTCATGCCGAGGCCGGCCTGGAGCCGCTCCTTCGAGAACAACTCAGCGCCGGTCAACGGGTCCTTGAGCTGACAAGTGAAGGTCCACGCGCGGGCCTTCTTGGGGGTCTTCTTCTGGGCCTCAGGTTCGATAGAATGAGGCGTGGTCGAGCGCGGCATCGCTCGGCTCCTTTCTGTAGTAGACGGATCGAGGCCCGGAGTTCCAGCTCCGGGCTTCGTCGTGTCTGAGAGTGGTTGCGGTCGAGTGACGCCGTGACGGCGCGAGTGCGGCAGGGTCGGTGGAATCAGGCTGGCCCGTCGGGCTCGATGCCCACTTATGCCCACCGGATGCCCGGTTGTGCCCAGTGCTGTCACATCGAGATTCATCGGGGTGCAGGCGTGAGAAGGCCCTAAAAAGCAGGGGGCGCCAGTGGCCGTGCCCAGAAATGCCCACATTGTTGGCGCCCGACAGCGAGTCCAGAGAGTTTTCGCGTTCGGACACCACGTCTGCTCGGGCGGGGTCGGCTGCTCGGTGCAGCGCGTCAATGACGAGTGTGGGGGAGCGGAACCTCACGCAGACCGCCGGCGGGTCGACGCCGACTTAGGGAGCACCCGCTGACTGTCGCGGTAGGTCTCCAGGTCATCACGGACGTACACGACACTGCCGCCCTCGAGGCGGACGTACTGCGGACCCTTGCCGTCCGCCCGCCAGTTGGCGAGAGTCTTGGTGGCGACGCCAAGGAAGCGGGCGGCCTCATTGGGCATGACGGCGTGGTCGTGCTCGTCGAAAATCTTGCTGATGTTGGACATGACTTCTCCTTGCAGGCTGATGTCTGCAAGGGGGCCGCCCGGGGACCATCTCAGGTCAACCCTCCGGGGTTTGCGCGCATGCGCGCCCTCTTGTCGCCTCGGACCCTTCGGTCTGCAGTGTCCTGCGCTGTGCGCTCGGCTGCCTCGCCTAGGCCGTCAACTATCCCTTGTCATGTTTTCGGGATCGGCTGTCTTCTGTCTCCGATCCTATTATCCCAGAAAAGCCCGTGTCAACCCGTTCGTTCCTGGAACTTCCCAAGGCACTTGAACAGCGCGAACATGTCACCGCACTCTCTGGTCATGACCACAGGCAAGAGCGACCAGAAGAGTGACAAGAAGCGAGCGGCCACTACACGGCTGGAGCCGGGCCAGCACTCGATCGACCGTGTAGAGGCGTTTCAGCGACCCGGACGGGATGGCTGGACCGTTCATTGGCACCTGCGTCTGCCGTCCGGGAAACTCGAGCGAGACGGGGGTAGGTTCACCCAGGCTCCGACGAAGGGGCAAGCTCGCGCCAAGGCGCGCGCGATCGCTGAGGACCTGCTCAAGGGGTCTGGGAACGGCATCTGGAAGGGGACCGATCCAGTGCTCGACTACATGGACAAGGTCACCCTGCCGAAGATCCGATCCAAGATGAACACCAACGCATCCCGGGCCGCCAAGCGTGACGAGTTGTCTCCCAACACTGTCCGTCGCTACGAGTTGGCCTATCGGCTGCTCCGAGGTGAATGCGATCAGCAGCACCGGCATCGCCACGCACTGGCTGGCCTCACCCTGCGCGAGGCCATGAAGCCGCGCGCCCTGACGTCGTGCCTCGAGGAGATTGCTCGATTGCATGGCGCAGTCAATGCGAAGCACGCGAAGATCGTCGCCAAGAAGTACCTGGCCGCCGAACTCCGCGTCGACGAAGTCATCGAGTTCAACCCCCTGACGGACCTCGACGTCGACCTAAGCAAGGCGAAGGAGCCCGCATACTCCCGCGGGGGGCAGGCACTGAGTCGCGATGAGTTCACCCGCGCGCTGCGATACCTGCTGGACGCCGATCCAGAAGATGTCGATCGACCCAAGCGCGGCCGGTGGACCCGCGAGCAGCGGGTGACTGAACGTGCGGCGTGCTTGGACATCGTCCTCTCTCAGGCCACCACCGGACTGAGGATCTCTGAGTTGTGCATGAGGCCCGTCGCCGACTGCTACGTCGACGCCAACGGGACCTTCATCTTCCTGCTGGGCGCCAAGGACACCAAGACTCGGACTGGCCGGCAGGTAGCGGTTCTGGCGCCCGAGGTGAGTGAACGACTGGCCCGGCGACTCCACTCGGGCAGTCCGTGGCTGTTTCCGATGCCGTCCGACCCTGACAGGTTGTGGGACCCCCGCAACCGCGACCGCAAGCTCGCGAACGTCTACCAGGAGTTGGCGAGGGAACTCGACATCGAGATGTTCGAGCACGAGCGCGGCCACTCGTGGCGGACCACGAGCAACACCCTGCTGTACGACGTGCTGCCAGAGGCCACGCGCATCCGCCTGTTCGGTCACAGCAAGGCCGTAAACCGTCAGAAGTACACGGCCGTCACGTCCACGGATGCGATCGTGGCTGCAGCGTCGCCCCTCTACGAAGCCTGACTCAGGTCACTCCAGATGTCACCGCTAAGAGTGGGATGTCACGGGAACTTGCGGGACCCAGCGGGAAGGCTGTCGCCTCGAAATCACCTGCTACCTCAACGATTCCCGCTCCATCCCCAGAGTTCCCGGGTCTTGTGCCCGAGACTCAAGGGGTCGCAGGTTCAAATCCTGTCAGCCCGACCAACGTTTCCCTCCAGGGAAGCAGTTAGGCCTCGGAACCGTAAACGGTTCCGGGGCCTTTTTTGCTATCCCGGGAAATTTCGCCTTAGGTTTGCAAGCCCGCGGTTCTGATGGAATCTACTCGGCGCCCTGGGAAGCCTCAGCACGACGCGCGAGGTAGATCCCCGTGCGGCTGTCCTTGCGAGTCGCCAGCTCGGAGGGAGTTCCCGTGGCCACCACGGATCCTCCGGCTGAACCAGCACCCGGACCCATGTCGACGATCCAGTCGACGACGCTGAGGGTTCTCAGATCGTGGTCGGCGATGACCACGGTGTTGCCCGCATCCGCTAGCAATTGAAGTTGAGCGATCAGGAGATCGGCATCAGCGGGATGAA
Source organism: Kocuria sp. (assembly GCA_030453435.1). Taxonomy (GTDB): domain Bacteria; phylum Actinomycetota; class Actinomycetes; order Actinomycetales; family Micrococcaceae; genus Kocuria; species Kocuria atrinae. The sequence continues at coordinate 11,429 of JAKDKI010000002.1, read as the reverse complement.
GCCCGGTCGTTGGCTCATCCAGGATGTAGAGGCTGTGACCGCGCGAGGAGCGGTGTAGCTCCGAGACGAGTTTGATTCGCTGGGCCTCGCCGCCAGAAAGAGTGGGTGCGCTCTGACCCAAACTGACATAGCCAAGGCCGATGTTCTGCAGCAGCGTGAGGATAGCGGATGCCTTAGGCACGTCACTGAGGAAGTCAGCTGCCTCGTCTACGGTCATGGCGAGCACATCCGCGATCGTATGGTCGCGGTAGGTCACTTCAAGTGTTTCGGGGTTGTACCGCTTGCCGTGGCAATCAGGACACGGAGCGGTCTCCGTGGGCATGAACAGCAACTCGATGCTGACCTCGCCGTCGCCGAGACAAGTGGGGCAGCGGCCCTCTGGCTGGTTGAAGGAAAAGCGACCCGCGCCGAAGCCACGCTTCTTGGCCCCGGGCTGCGCAGCGAAAAGCTTGCGGACGCCGTCGAAGAGTCCGGTGTAGGTGGCCAGGGTCGAGCGGGAAGTGCGCCCGATGGGACGCTGGTCGACCATAATGATGCGGTCGAAGGCGTCCAAGCCGGTCGTGGACTCGGCCTCGATCTGTTCGCTGCCCAGGTCCCAGACGGGAGCGCCGTTGACGAGCTGTTCGGCGACCTCAACAGAGTCAGGATTGCGTTCCTCGTCCGCCTGGACGTCCCCGGTGTCGAGTCGCGATCTGACCTCATTGGCGAGTGCCGTGAGGACAGTGGTCTTGCCCGATCCGGAAACGCCGCTGATCGCTGTGAACGCGCCGAGTGGCAACCGGATGTCAGCCCCGGAGAGATTGTGCCCCGTGACGCCTTGCAGCTCGATCCAATCAGTAAGCTCGCGCGAGGTTTTCGGTCCCGGTGGCTGCGGGGCCGAGGGCCCGAGGTAACGTGCGGTGGTGGACTCTTCCACATCGGCGAGACCGTCCGAGGGCCCGTTGTAGAGCACCCGCCCGCCGTAGCGGCCGGCACCCGGACCGAGATCCACGATCCAGTCGGCCGTGCGGATGATTTGAGCATTGTGCTCAACGACGAAGACCGTGTTGCCGTCGTCCTTGAGCCGCTTCAGCGCGCCGAGGAGCAGTTCGAGGTCGGAGGGATGCAGCCCCGCTGAGGGTTCGTCGAGCACATACAGGACCCCGAAGAGTCCACTGCGCAACTGGGTAGCCAGGTGCAGTCGCTTAAGCTCACCGCTGGAGAGCGTCGACGTGGGGCGAGCGGTTTCGAGGTAGCCCAGTCCAATATCAATCATGGTCGCGATGTGGTCCTGAAGGACCTCGATAAGTGCTTGGGCGGCCTGGTTGCGTTCGACGGAGAGCTCGTCGGTGTCCGGGTGGGTGCGGGCGTCTTCGAGGAAGGAGGAAAGATCGGCAAGGGGGAGGCGAGCGGCGTCGGCGATATCCCTGCCTGCGATCGTGACCGCCAGAGCTTCAGGATTGAGGCGCTTGCCGTGGCAGGTGGGGCAGAGCTGGTCGGTCATGAACGATGCGGCCTTCGCACGCATCCGGGCCGACGGCGAATCCGCGAAGGTGTGCTCGACCCACCGCTTGGGGCTCATGTAGGTGCCGTTGTAGCGATCGCCGATGCGAACGGTGGGTTGCTCATCGGTAGTGAGGACCCACTCGCGAGTATCGGTGGGCAACGATTCGAACGGCACGTTGATGTCGACGCCGAGCACACTGAGGATGCGCCGATTGTTCTTGCCACCGAAGGCGCCCGGCCAGGCGACGATCGCGCCGTCGTCAATGCTCAGCGAGGGGTCTCCGACGAGTTTGTTCTGGTCGACCAGCAAGAGACGCCCCATGCCCGAGCACACTCGGCAGGCACCCACGGCGGTATTGGGGGAGAAGCTGTCGGAATCCAGGGGAGCGGCGTCGCGAGGGAAGGTGCCCGCGAGGTCCGCGGGACGGTAGCCCTCCGGGTAGGTGCCCGACCGCGAGAACAGCATACGCAGCACGTTTGAAATCCGGGACACGGTGCCGACCGACGAGCGGGTGCTGCCCGCATGTTGCTGGCGCAGGGCCACGGCCGGTGGGAGCCCGCTGATGAGCCGGACGTGCGGAGCGGATCCCTGATCGATGAGCCTGCGCGCGTAGGGCGAGACCGACTCGAGGTAGCGCTGGCGGGAGTGCGAGTAGATCGTGCCGAATGCGAGCGAGGATTTCCCCGATCCGGAGATTCCGGTGAACGCGACCACGGTGTCGCGGGGGATGTCGACATCGAGCGAATCCAGGTTATGTTCGCGGGCACCGCGTACGGCGATATGTCCGGGAACTACATCGCTCGATTCCAACTGTCCTCCTAGGGTTTCGTGTCTTCGGCCAACTCTCCGGGCAGAAGTGACACTAAGGTGTCCCTACTAAACTACGGGCTATGGGCTAAATAACCGAAGCAACCACATCCCCCCAGCAGAACACGGCGAAAGCCGACATCAAAGTACAACCCGCTGCGCTCTCAGACCTGGACCGAGCCGCGAAGGTTCTTGCGGATGCTTTTTCCAAGGATGCTTACGCGACCGGGCTATTGCCTTCCGGCGACGTGACGAGCCAGCTGTACAAGATTTTTAAGGTCCAGCTCAAGCACACCTTTAAGTACGGAGGGCACGTGTGGCTGGCGATCGACTCGTCAAACGGTGAATTGCTGGGCGTCTCCGAGTGGGGAGCACCGGGAACGAACCCGGGGTTCTTTTCGCAGGCTCCGGAATTGCCCGCCTACCTCAGTATCTTCCGCTCACGCATGCTGGACGCTGCCATCACCGATAAAAACGCTGACAAGCACCGCCCGCTCGTGCCCCACTGGTACCTGAAGGCCATTGGCACCACGGAACGTGCCCGAGGCCGCGGCGCTGGATCCGCGCTGATCCGGCACCGGCTGGCGGACGCGGATGCCACCGGGACACCCGCCTATCTCGAGTCCTCTTCCGAGACCAACATGTCGTACTACGAGAAGTTCGGGTTCGTGGAGCGCAGTCGCATTCCAAGTCGGGGCACCGTGGAGACGATTGGCATGTGGCGGCCTGCCCAGCGCTGAAAATCCGCGGCATACCGGCGCACAAGGTGTGTTCATTTACCGGGCCGTAACCCGCTCCCGATAAGATTGTTCTTATACCGAAGGGAGCAGTGTTGAAGGCAGTTGTCGTCGAATCGTTCAAGAAATTCCCCGTTCTCAAAGAGGTGGAGAAGCCCACTCCGGGCCCGGGGGAGGTGCTCCTGAAGATCGCCGGCGCGGGTGCCTGCCACTCTGACGTTGCGATCTTCAACGACTTCGAATCTGATCCCAACGGTGGTCTCATGGAACCACCGTTCATCCTCGGTCACGAGAACTCCGGTTGGGTTGAGGAAGTCGGTCCTGGTGTCACCGGATTCACCAAGGGCGACGCCTACCTCTGTTACGGACCCATTGGCTGCGGCCACTGCCCGCCGTGCACGCGCGGTCAGGACACGTACTGCGAGAACCCGCAGGAAGTCGGCTTCATGGCCAACGGCATCGGCCGCGACGGCGGCATGGCCGAATACATGGTCGCGCCGGCACGCAACTTGGTCCCGCTCGGTGACGACGTCGATCCCGTCGCCGCCGCACCCCTCGCCGACGCGGGCCTCACCCCCTACCACGCCATCAAGCGTGCCCTCCCGTATCTCGACAAGGGCGGCAGCACCGCTCTGGTCATCGGCCTGGGCGGCCTGGGCCTAGTGGGCGTGCAGATCCTCAAGGCGTTCACCGGAGCCACGGTCATTGCAACCGATATGAAGCCCGAGGCCATGGCCGAGGCCGAGAAGTTCGGCGCCGTCACCGTTCCCGGTGGTGAGGGCCAGGCCGCCAAGATCCGCGAACTCACCGGTGGCCGCGGCGTCGACGCTGTGTTCGACTTCGTCGGCGCTGGCCCAACTATCGCGCTCGGTGCCGCGACCGTTGCGCAGCGCGGCTCACTGACGGTTGTGGGCATTGCCGGTGGCGAATTCGCGTGGAACTTCTTCGCCGTGCCCTACGAGGTGAACTTCTCGTCCACCTACTGGGGCACCATCGAGGAACTCCACGAGGTGGTCGCCATGTACCGTGCCGGCCAGATTGTCCCGGCGGTCGAGAAGTACACGCTCGACAACGCACTCGAGGCCTACGAGAAGCTGCGTGACGGCAAGCTGTCCGCGCGCGCCGTCGTCGCCCCGCACGCCTGATAGCTAGCAAAGAAAGGTCCGCGGTCGTTACTGATCGCGGCCTTTCTGCTCTCCAAATTGTCGCCGACGACGCCGCGCCCACCCTCGTACGGGGGTGGCGCCTCTCGCCGCGGTTACGTAGCGTGGTGAAAAACAATAGAAAGGCGGCTTACCTCATGATCAGTAAGACGATCGAGACGTACCTGCAGGACCATCATGCTGGGTCTGCTGCAGGTGTGGACGCGTTCCGGCGGGTGGCGCAGGGGCATGGCGACCACGAGGTGCGTGCCAAGGTCACGCGTATGTCCTACGACATTGGTGAGGACCAGAGATCGCTCGAAAAGATCATGTCCGCATTCGACGTGAAGCCCAGCCAGCTCAAGGACATTCCTGCGCGCATTGCCGAAAAGGTGGCACGGTTCAAGCCCAACGAACGATTGGTTCAGCGGTCGCCACTGTCCGACATTGAAGAGCTGGAGGCACTTACCGCTGCGGTTCATGCCAAATCTTTGGGCTGGCGCATGCTCCTGGAGGTCGAGGATGACCGCCTAGACAAGACACTGCTCCAGAAATTGCTCGATCGGGCTCGGGATCAGGAGGACGAGCTGGAAAGTCTGCGATTGAAGCTGGCCCATCAGCTCACGCAGTCATAGTCGGTGGGCCGCAATCCCGCGGCACTTCTGTGTCGACCTGAACGCCAGAGACGAGCACTGGGCTCCGATTTGGTGCCCCCGGGATGCTCTCTTCGAAAGCCGTGTACCAATGAACGAATTCGTCGCAAATCTTGGGTGGCCGAGTGAATAGCAGTTCATTGGTACACGGTTTCTTCGGGGTGTGTCCGTCCCTCTAAACGATCACTTGTGCACGTTTCGCGCTGGGAGCTGCTTTCCCAGGATTGCCTCTTCTCGGATTCAGGAACGGCGTTTCTCGGCACCGCGCTCGGCCGACAATTCCTCTTCTTCCGCATCCGTTTCAGGGGTGGCCTGCGCCAGCTCATCGAACTCGAAGTGCTCCAGGGGAGTGCGAGTGATGTATGTGGCGCGGGCGATCGCCATGGTGCCGACCGCGGATGATGCCAGGTGCACAACCAGAATGAGCACCACCTTCACTACGTTCGGAATCGAAGGCTGGATGGCTAGGGCACCGACGACAATCAGCACGATGCCCACACCGCCCGCCGTTCCCACCGCCGAGACGCGCATGTAAGCGTCTGGGAAGCGCAGCACGCCCAGCGCCGCGGTCGCGAAAATCAGCGCGCCAATGACAATGGTGATGTTTCCGATAAGCGTCAACAGATCCATCAGCGCTTCCCCCTTGTCAGTGCACGGGCCAGCGACAGGGCGCTCAGGAAGCCCACGAGTGCGGCGACCAGAACGATGTCGAACGTGTACTCATTGGCCACCCGCACCCCGAATAACGCGATGAGCCCCACGAAACCGAACAGCAACAGATCACCGGCCACGGCGCGATCAGCCTCGGTTGGCCCCGTGAGGATGCGGTACGCGGACGCCAAACACGCGACGCCGATAATCAGAATTCCCACGTCCACGCCGATCATGAGGGCGCTCCTTCCCTGCGGATCCCGCGCAGCATCCGGGTTTCCATGTCCCGCAGTTCCTCACGGGTGGCATCCCCGCTACCCGAATACAGGCTGTGCACATAGATCGTCAGCGGTCCGGTCTTGGCGGGAGACGAGCCGGCCACGTCCGCTTGCGACACCTTGGAATCCGCGTTCAGCCCCAGCGTGAGGGTGCCCGGGGTCAGAGTGATGAGAGCCGCGAGCAGCGTGATTTCGTAATCGTTGCGGCACTGACTGTCGAACGCCGTGATGCCCGGAGTGGAGTTCTGCCCGGGCGTCAGGTTGTCCTTCAGCACCGCCGCGCTGGAGGTCACCATTTCCTTGGAGAACCACAGGAAGAAACCAATACATCTGAATGGCCATGTCAACCAACTCATGAACCCATCACCGCCTGTACATACGCCGTGGTGTCGAGTAATCCTTCGGCCGCAGTCGCGGACAGGCCCAGCAGCAGCTCAGCACCCAGTCCTAGACCCAGCGTGATCGCTGCGGTGAAAACGGCGGGTCCGGCCAACGCCCAACCGATTCGAGGCCGCTCGGCCACGGCAGTCGCCGACGACGCCTCGGTTTCCGAGGGCGCGCTAGTCACCGATGCTGCAGGAGCCTCCTTGGTAGCCACGCCACCCAAAGGTTGGGCGCCCTCAGACGATCCGGCCGCGGGCTGCGTGCGAGCCGTACCTGTGCCGGAAGGCGTGCCCTCCGGAAGGCCCCCGTTGACTGCGGGAGCTGCGGTAGCGTCGGCGTCGGAATCCGAATTCTGCTCCGAGGCCTTCGAATCGCCCCAGAACACGCCGTTCCAGATCTTGAGCATCGAGAGCAACGTGATCAGGCTGACCAGGAGCATTACGACAACCGCTGCGATCTGCCCCGCCTCAACCGAGGCGAGGATCAGGGTGAACTTCGCGACGAAGCCTGAGAACGGCGGGAGGCCGGCCAGCGACAGCGCGGCGACGAAGAACGCGACCGCGATGATCGGCTCTCGCTTGGCCATCTTCGAGAGCTTCCCGATCTCACCGGTGCCGTAACGAACCTCGACCGCGCCGGTGGACAGGAACAGCGAGGCCTTCACGATCATGTGGTGCAGCAGGTAGAAGATGCCCGCGGTGAGACCGGCCAGGGTGAACAGCGCGACGCCCAGCAAGATGTAACCGATCTGGCTGATCATGTGGAATGCCAGGATGGAGCGGGTGGTTTTCTCACCGACCGCACCCAGCACGCCGATGACCATGGTCAGGCAGAACAGGGTCACGCCGATCCAGAGCCAACGGGTATCGCCGTCGAAGAGCACGGCGTACATGCGGTAGATGCCGTAAATGGCGACCTTGGTGTGCAGCCCGGAGAACAGAGCCGTGATGGCGGGTGAGGTCGCAGGGTAGGCCGCGGCGAGCCAACCGTGGACCGGTACCACCGAGGCCTTGATCCCAAGCGCAAACAGACACACCGCGCCGGAGATTGCAACCGTGGGATCCGTGCTGGCCAGACCTGCCAGTTCGGCCATGTTCACGGTGCCCGCAGTGCCGTAAATGAAACCCACGCCGATCAGGAACACGGTGGAGGTCAGCAGGTTCAGCGTCACGTAAAGGCGCGCGCCGGCCACTTGCTGCAACGTGCCCTTGTGACGGGCAGCCAGGACGAACAACCCGTAGGAGGGCAGGAGCATGACCTCGATGAACACGAACAGGTTGAACAGATCCGCGGTCAGCAGGGCACCGTTCACACCGGCGGTGAGCACCAGCACGAGCGGCGCGAAGTACACGTTGGCCGCTCGTCCCGAGGCGATGGCGAACCACGAACACACAATGGTGAGCAGGCCGGTCACCACGAGCATGAGCGCGGTGAACATATCGGCCACGAACGGGATTGCAATGCCGAACGGCCACGAGCTGATGCCATGGGCGATGGCCCCGCCGGAACGGAACTCGAGCACGAGCGCCACGGCGGCACCCACCGCGACAATCATGGTGCCCAGCAGGCCCACCGCGTGAACCGCGCGACGGTTGCCCACAATGACCAGCAGCGCGGCCATCATGAGGGGAACCGCGACGAACAGGGGGAGGAGTGCGGCGCTCACTCTTGCACCTCCTGGGCGGTCGCGGCGGTGTCATCATCATCGTTGCCGGTCACCGCGAGCACCAGCATGACGATGGTGATGGAGAAGGCAATCACGATCGCGGTCAGCACGAATGCCTGCGGCAGCGGATCGGCAATGGTTGAAAGGTCATCGGGGGAGCCATACGGCAGGTCACGGCGGGAGGTCCCGCCTGCGGCCATGAGCACGACATTGCCCGCGTGCCCCAGCAGGATGAACCCCAGGATCACGCGCAGCATTTCGCGCTTCATCATCAAGTACACGGCCCCGAAGACGAGCAGGCCGGCGGTAATGGCAACGGTCATCGTGCGTTCACCTCGTCCGATTCATCGGGGTGGTTGGCATGGTCGTGGGAGTGTTCGCTCGCCGATGAGCCCGACGCCGCCGGGTCACCCTTCGCGCGCTTCTCATCGATGGTGGGAGCATCCGACACGTCGGATTCATGCGTGGGAGCGCCCGGGTCACTACCGCCCACCAGCGGTTGACCGCCGCGCTTGGGCGGGCGACCCAGCAGGTTGAAGGACGCCAAGATCACGCCGATCACGGCAAGGTACACGCCCACGTCAAACACGAGCGCGGTGGTGGTCTGGTAGCCGAAGATCTCCGGGTGCAGCGGTCGCAGGAACGAGCCATCGAGATAGCCCAAGAACCCGGTTCCCACACCCACGGCCACTCCCAAACCGATGAGCAGGAGATACGGCATCTGTACTCGGGCCGAACGGTCCGTGGGCGCCGCGAGGTAGGCCAGGGCGAATCCGGAGCCACCCACCAGCGCGGCAATAAAGCCACCGCCGGGCTCATAGTGACCGCGCAGCAACAGGATCAAGGAACCCGCCACGATGATCGGCGCCAACAGTTTGGCGGCCACGCGCACGAACACAGTGTTGTCCCGCGCATCGATCAGCGGCGAGTGGTCCTGGATGTCCGCGGAGCGTTCCGGGCTGGGCTTGCGCGCTCGCAGTAGGGCGGCGATGGTGAGGCCGGCAACGCCCAGCACCGTGAGCTCACCCAACGTATCCAGGGCACGGAAGTCGACCAGGATGGTGTTGACCAGGTTGGTGCCACCGGTTTCGTTATAGCCCTCGGTCAGGAAGTACTCGGAGGCGGGGGACATCTCTCGGCGCCCGGTCAGTGCCCACACGCCCAGGGTGGTGGCCAGGCCCGCGCCACCGGCGACCAGCAACGGAATCACGTGCTTGCGCGGGGGAGTCTTCTCGAACGTGGTGGGCAAACGGCGCAGCAACAGAACCATGACGCACACGGTCAGGATCTCCACGAGCAGCTGGGTGATAGCCACGTCCGTGGCGCCGAGCTGCAGGAACCACACGGTCATGCCGAAACCGACCACACCGGTCACCACGATCGCGGCAATCAACGTCTTTGCCTGCATCATGGCCACCACACCGCAGGCGATGAGCACCACGAGCACCCAGTCGAGCGGATCGCTGGGCTCGCCCACCACGGCGGGCAAGTCGTCGATGGTGACCACGGCAACGGCAGCAATCGCAATCAAGGCCACGGCCGGGATGCTCAGGTGACGGCGGGGAGCAACACTTCCGGTCCAGCCGCCGACGACGCCGCCGAAACGGATCGTCTGCTCCCTCGCCGTGTCCGCGACGTTCAGTCCAGAGATCGGGAAATCGTAGGGCTCCATGGCGCGGTGCACCCGGCGGCGGGCAAGCACCATCATGGTTCCGATGGCAATCACGGTCAGGGAGACGAACAGCTCGGGCACCAAGCCGTGCCACAGCGCGAAGTGCGCTTCCACCTCCTCGCCCGCGGAAGCTGTCGTACCCACCGTGACGAGTTTGTCCAGCAGGAAGGGAGCGACGCCCAGTACCAGCCCGGCGCTCGCACCAAGGACGGGGGCACCCCAGAACGCGGGGGAGGCTTCGGGAACCACGTTGTCGGAATCCTGCGCCTTCTTGGCCCTGCCGCCAAAGGCTCCCAGGACCAGCCGCGCGGAGTACGCAAACGTGAAGATTGATGCCACGGCAGCTGCTGCGGTAACAACCCACGGGGCCCACGCCGGACCGGGCGCATCGAGGAACGCCTTGAGCATCGTTTCCTTGCTCACGAACCCGAGTAGCAGCGGGACCCCGGCCATGGATGCGGCGGCAAGACCCATGCCCGTCGCGGCAATGGGCATCCGCAATTTCATGTCCGCCAGCTCACGCATGTCCCTGGTGTGGGCGCTGTGATCGATGACACCGACGAACATGAACAGAGCGGACTTGAACAATGCGTGGGCGATCGTGTGAATGACTGCGGCCTTGAGTGCTTCGGGCGTGCCGATACCGATCATTGTGACCAGCAGTCCCAGTTGACTCATGGTCGAGTAGGCCAGCAGTTCCTTGAGGTCGTAACGTCGCAGGGCAGCGATCGCGCCGAACAACGCGGTGATCAGACCTGCCGTGACCAGCATGACGTTCCACACGGACACGTCCGCGAACACGGGAGAGAAACGCAGCAGCAAATAGATGCCGGCCTTCACCATGGCCGCAGCGTGAAGGTAGGCGGAGACCGGGGTGATGGCCACCATTGAGTCCGGCAGCCATGCCTGGAAGGGGAACTGCGCGGACTTGGTGAATGCGGCCAGCGCGATCAGCACAGCCACCGTGGTGGTCAACGCACCGTTGGAGGACCACACGGGATTCACCAGGATCTCGCTCAATCGAGTGGTGCCCGTGGCAATGATCATCACGGTCACCGCGGCGAGCAGCAGCAGACCACCGGCCACCGTGACGAGCAGCGTGCGGATGGCTGGTTCACGTGCCCCCGCTCCGGAACGGGCGATCAGGAAGAACGAGCAGAGCGTGGTGGCTTCCCACGCGACGTAGAGCACGATCAGGTCGTCGGCGAGCACCAGTGCCAGCATGGCCGCGGCAAAACCCGTCATGAGCAGGTAAAACGTGCCGTGCTTTCCACCGGGCTCCAGATAGCGGGTGGAGTAGACCATGATCATCGCGCCGATGACCAGCACCAGCAGAGTGAACACCAGGGCCAGGCCGTCCATGCGGAGGCCCAGGCCCACATCAACCGTGGGCATCCAGGGGACCCATTGTTCGACCACCGGCGAACCGGAGGTGTCAGTGGAGCCGGAACGAGCCGCGTCGGCGAAAGATGAAACGGCTAGCGCAGCTGCGCCGAGCAGAGGCAGCGCGAGAACCCAACCTGCATTGCGACCCAGAAACTTAGTGACCAGGGGCGAGACGAAGCAGGTGAGAAGCGCGATAACCAAACATGTGAGTAGCAAGAAACCACCTTGGTCCGGGCATCAGGAAATGGGCGGGCCAGAAGTTTCACATCGTTCTCGCAAGGCGGGGGACGAACTCAGGCCGGTGATGAGGCGTGCGCCCACGAGGGCGGAGCGCCAGCCTGATTGGCACCCCAAGAAGAAACTTGTCCGTTGGTCCCCAACGAAATAGGAAGTGCCCAAAAGATCGGCTCGAAGGCCGAGGGCATGAATGAGCGCGTTGAGGACATCCCCACGATCGTAACAGTCGTGTGGCTCACGCCGAGAGGTGTGTCATGAGCCACCGGAATACTTGACGTGTCCACAGTGTTCCCTTGGCATGACTGTTGAACTTGGCATTGACACTTTCGG
>JAKDKI010000171.1 GCA_030453435.1 Kocuria sp. | reverse complement strand
ACGCTGATGCGCTGCTGCGTCAGCTCAGCCGCGGGAACGGCGGCAATCCTGCGGGCCAGTTCATGGAACAGTCCGTGGGCCAACAGCACCGCGCGGCGAGCGCGCCGGTCGAGGGCAAGGATGCCGGGCACTGCGGCGTCGAGATCAGCGTGCAGGTCGGCCAGCAACATGTTCTTCTCGGTCTCCCCGAAGTCCTCGGGGTCCGTGTCCGGGAAGTAGGTGCGGCCCAACTGGTCATGGTCGGCGCCCAGATCGCGCAGGAAGTTGACCTTCTGGAACGCCGCACCCAGTCGACGTGCGGTGGCGCGCAGCATCTCGCGCTGCTCGGGGGTCTCAGCCTGCGTTCCGGGGAGATCCATGAAGACTTCCAGGCACATCAGACCTACAACCTCGGCGGAGCCGTAAATGTAGGTCTCCAACGAGGCCGGGTCGTGCTCTGCCACCTCAAGGTCCGCGCGCATCGATGCAAAGAAGGGCGCGGTCAGTTCACTGCCGAACCCGTGACGGCGCGCGACGTCCGCGAACGCGTGCACCACCAAATTAGTAGAGAATCCGCTGGCCAGGGCCTGCTCGACCTCGGCTTCGAGTTCGTCGAGGGCCGCCCGCACGGGACCCGTGGCGAGCCCGGCGGCGGAAGCGGTGCCGTCCACCACTTCGTCGGCCACGCGCACCAAGGCGTAAATGCTGGCAATGTCCCGACGGCAGTGACGCGGCAGGGTGCGGCAAGCCCACGAGAAGGACGTGGAGTAGCGCCCGATAACCTGCCCGGCGGCAGCGGCGGCGGTGCGGGTGTACAGCGGGAGTGGGGTACTGGGAGGCGTCACGAGTCGAGTCATTTACTTCCTCCTGTGCAGTACGTAGTGGCAAATGGCATCGAGTTCGGCTCGCTCCTCGTCCGGTAAGGGCAGATCCTCCAGAGCTTCCCGGGCCTGGGCAACCAGATCGGTCGCGAGTTCCACCGCACTGGTTTCCGCACCGGCCTCCGCAAGAGCCGTCTTCACCTGGCCCACTGAGACACGTCCTGCCGCGAAATCAGTCAGTACCTGGCGCGCCTGCTGGTCTTTCATTCCGTGAGCGGTGAGCACGGTGGCCTTACCTTCGCGCAGGTCCGCTTCGGTGGATTTGCCCGTGATCTGCGCATCACCGAAGGTCCCCAAGATGTCGTCAACCACTTGATACGCGACTCCGATCCGCGAGCCCGCTTGGGCGAGCCGAGCGGCGTCGTCCTGATCCGCCCCGGCCAGCAACGCACCGGCCTTGAGCGGGGCCTCGAACGAATAGGTCGCGGTCTTGAGCCGTTCCATGCTGAGGATGTCCTGGACGGCGGGATGAGCGCGGCCGTAGCGGTGCATCGACAGCAGCACATCGTCCAGCTCGCCGGCTGCCGAGGCGGTCACGGCATCGAACACCACGGCCGCTACCGGCTGTAGGCGTGCCGGATCAGCGGTGCACGTGGTGGCCAGCTGCAAGGCGCCCGACAGCAACAGGTCTCCGCCGATGATTGCCGCGGCCTCGCCCAGATGCTGCGCCTCGTTCGACGGCGCTCCCGCGTTCTGCGCATCCCTGCGGTAGAGCTCCCCCACGGTGGGGCGCCCGCGCCGCACCGGATCGCGGTCCACTACGTCATCGTGGACCAGAAGTGCCGCGTGCAGCAGCTCGAACGAGGCCGCCAGGCGAACACAGTCCGGATCCGGGATATTGCGTGTCTCGCCCCGCATGATGGGTTCGGTGTGCCCCGCGAATGCACGCCAGGCCAAGTGCGTCAGACGCGGGCGCAGCAGTTTGCCGCCCGTGACCTGATCGCGAACGCGTGAGCGCAGCACGGGAAAACCGGGACTCTGCGTGACCGCGTCCTTGAGCCCGTCGAAGTAGGCATCCAGTTCTTCGATGACCGCGGTCCGGAAAGCATCCCAGGAGTGGTCATCTGAAACCGCGCCGTCCCTCCGGAGGGATGCGGGGTCGCTGTGGTGAGAATGCGTGAGCCGTGAGGAAGTCATGAGTGCTGATCACCTGCTCCTTGGGTATCCCAGATGCCCAGGGTGTCCTGTTCCTCGACCGGACGATCATTGAGTTCATCCCGGTAGGACTCGAGGCGGGACGCGGTCCCCGTGAGAAACTGCAGGACCGCGTCTCGGCCCGCGCTATCCAGCTTCTCCAGCTCACCTTCGACCATGCTCATCATGGGGTAGACGTGCTCCATGGTTTTGGCGCGGGAGGCATCAGCGGCTCTGACAACCATTCGACGGCGGTCATCGGGATGCGGTTCTCGGACAGCGTGACCCGCTCGGACCAGTCGGTCCACCACAGCGGTTGCGGCTGCACTCGTGATGTGGAGCGCCCGGGCCAGCTCGGAGGGCCCCATGGGTTCGCGCATCAAGATGGACATTGCGGCGTAATCAGTTTCTTTGAGACCCATGATCCGGCGGACCTGATAGCCAATTTCCTCGTTGAGCCGCACCACGCGGCGCAATTCACGGCTGTGAGGGCTGACAAAATCGGGCCTAGACCGCCATTCAGCCATCAACAACCTCGAATTTCTAGTAGTTAGAAAAGTTGATAACCATCATGCTTTAGGAAACGGTGAACTGTCCAACTCGCGGCGTCAGCGCAGCTGCTTGAGCGCTCGCATCACCGAGTTGCCATAGCCCCCTCCGAAACGGATCGCGTGCACAAGCAACGGCGGTAACTGGTACCACGGGACGCGCTCACGCCAGCCGTCCCCCAAGGGATAAACGTCGTCATAGGCGCTGAAACAGTCCTCCCCAAAACCACCGAAGAGCAGCATCATGGCCAGGTCGTACTCGCGGTGGCCATAGAACGAGGACGGGTCGATCAACCAATTGTAGCCGTTGGAATCGACCACACGGTTACCCGCCCACAGGTCACCGTGAAGCAGGCTGGGCGGCTCGACCGGCCCGGCCAGTTCAGCAGCACGCGGCGCAAGTTCGTCCAACAGATCCTGGGCTCCCGGGTCCAAACGTCTCGAATCGATAGCCGTGCGCAACAACGGTTCGATCCGGCGGTGCAGCAGGAAATCAGCCCAGTCAGCCGTGGGTGAGAGGTCCACGGGGAACGAGCCGATGCGCTGCGGCAGGTCAGGGTCCAGCCCACCGAAATGCGGCGCCTCCGCTCGGTGAATTTGCGCCAGACCGCTGCCGCATTCCGCCTCGGTCGCGGCTCCACCCGCCCCGTACGACTCGTCAATCCACTCCAGGACCAGCCCGTGCTCAGTCACACGGATCACGCGGGGTACCGATAACTCGGACGGCGCCGCTGCTCGGAGCGCTTCGAGCCCGGCAGCCTCTAACTCCAGCACCCCGGCGGGCGCATCGAGCATGGTCTTAGCGAATACCGGCCCGTCGGAAGTCTCCAGCCGGTAGGCCGCCGCGGTGTCACCACCGCTCAGCGAATCCACACGGGTGACATCGAGGCCGGCAGTGAGGTCTTCTGGCAACTGATCCATATTTCTTCTCTACACCATTTCGGACAGTGCTCACAGGCTCTTTCCCTAGGCTTAATTCATGCAGCTACAGGACAAAGTGATCATTGTGACGGGTGGCGCCTCCGGTATCGGAGGCGCCTTGAGTCGAGTGTTGGTGCGCCGGGGCGCGAGCGTCGTGGCTGTCGACATCAATGAACAAGCCGGCCAAAAGCTCGAGTCGGATGTGGGCGAGAGTCTGGTCTTCGTGGCGGGTGACGTCTCGCTCGAGGAGACCGCGCAGGCTGCGGTGCGGACCGCCGTCGAACGCTTCGGGCGTCTGGATGCCCTGGTCAACAACGCGCACGCATCCAAGCAAGCCATGTTCCTGGACCTGGACGAGGATGCCTGGGCACTGTCCTTCAACACCGGCCTGCGCGCCACGCGCCAGTTCATGAAGGCCGCACACTCGGAACTGGCCAAGCAGGGCGGTTCGGTCATCAACTTCGGATCCGGTTCCGCAGTAAGTGGTCAACCGACGCAGGCCGCGTACGCCTCTGCGAAGGAAGCGATCCGCGGTCTCACCCGTGTGGTCGCCAACGAGTGGGCCGGGGACAGCATCCGTGTCAACGCCGTGATGCCCATTGCGCTGACCGAAGGCGTGGCCCAGTGGAAGGAAGCCTTCCCGGACATGTACCAGAAGTCGCTGGGCAACATCCCATTGGGACGGTTCGGCAACCCCGAGGAGGATGTCGCCCCGCTGGTAGCCTTCCTGGCCTCCGACGACGCCCGCTTCATCACGGGCCAGGCGATCGCCGTGGACGGCGGGGCCACCAAGCTCTACTAAGCCTTCCTGGCTTCGATGAATGCCGTCGGTGGCGGCTCGTCTCCGGATCGCCACCGATGATGTTCAAGAAACATCTGTCACGAGGCTGATGCGTAGGTTCTGACCGGAGATACTCGATACATGTCCCCCGAGCAGCCCCCTGCCTCTGTCGATCTGCCTGCAACCCATACCGCTCCCGTGGTGATCACCGGGGCTACGTCGGGGCTGGGCCTCGCAACAGCCCGGGCCATGGCGAAGCAGGGAATCCCTCTGATTCTGGCAGTTCGGAACATGGCTAAAGGTCAAGAAGTGGCGGCAGCTCTTTTGCGGAGCGGCGTCCGCGTAGCCGTCCGGCGACTGGACCTCGCGAACCTTGCCACCGTGAAATCTTTCACGGACGGGCTCATCGAGGACGGTGTGATCCCCCGCGCCATCATTTGCAACGCGGGGGTTCAGACATTCGATCGGTTGCAGCGCTCCGCGGATCAGTTCGAGCTGACCATGGCCACCAATGTGCTGGGCCACGTCGCTCTGCTCGACCCTCTACTGAGCCACATGGCTCCCGGTTCCAGGGTCATCACGCTGGGCAGCGAAACTCATCGCGGTGGCCTCCGAGCCTTCGGCTTTCCGGGTGCGCGCTGGTCGAACATGGACGAACTTCTGTCGCCCACGGAACCCGCGCCCCATGCCAAGGACAACGGCCTGGTGCGCTACTCGACCTCCAAACTGGCGTGCATCGCCATGGCCTACGAGGTCGACGAGTCCTGGGCCGCTCGTGGTATCCGGGCCGCGAGTTTTGACCCCGGCCTCATGCCGGCCACCGGCTTGGCCTGCAATTACCCGAACATTGTGCAGAGGATTTATGCAGTGGCCGCGCCACTGATTGCTCGACTTCCGGGTGCCAATTCGGTCAAGATCTCGGCCGAGAATCTCGCGTGGCTGGCCACCTCACCGGAGGCGGAACCGCTCATGGGTTGTTACGTCGCAGCCCGAAAACCACGCAAGAGCTCACCTTTGAGTTATTCCCCCTGACCTGCGAAAAGACGTCTGGGAGACGAGTCTTGAACGCGCCAACATGGCGCGGAGAAACAGCACGGACTGACCCGTTCCGTTTCCGGGATGTGACTTGCACCGCCAAAACTCTGTGCTAATGTCTCTCGCAACAAGGATCATGAGTCCCGGTGTAAAGCTCTGGCTAACCGGGCGGCAACCCTCCAGCACGTAGCGGGGTGCCCCAGATG
>JAKDKI010000170.1 GCA_030453435.1 Kocuria sp. | reverse complement strand
GGATCAGGCTTCTCAGGGGTTTTGGGTCGCCGGCCGGATCGCCCTCATTCTGGGCGTCTCGCTCTGCGATTACTCCCTGTTCCGGCCTTCGGGTACATGACCCGCAATGAAACGTCCACTACCCCGGCTCTGCCTCATGCTGGGGTTACAGTTTCTGGATCGGGGTATGACTCTGACGGAGCTTTCCCATCGGGTCGATATCAGCCTGGCGAACCTGTCGGTTTTGAAGAACAACCGAGCCAAAGCCATTCGGTACAGCACGCTCGTGGCCATTTGTGACGCGCTGGATTGCCAGCCAGGCGACCTTTTTAGGGTCGAGTGAAACTTTCTCCATTCCCCGAAAAGACGGGACAAAATCAACACCGTCCTGGTGCGACGGTTGTCCCCGTTTTGTCGCACCAGGACGGTGGATTTAGCCCTAGCTCCCCCGATCTGTATGTCAGTCGAAATGCGTGACGTATTTCTGTCGCTCGTCGAGCTCTTCGGTCAGTTCCTCGACCCTGTCCAGAGTGGCAGGATCTGCGCCATCCGGATCGGTGAGGTATTCGCGCTCAAGCTGCCGGCATACCCGGCCGTGGAGGGCGAGCACCGTCATCAGGTCCAGATCGGCCAGCTCACTCGGGAACTGATCTGCCGGGGTGAGGAAGGTGCTGGAGGGGTCAAGCTGCCGGGATTCACCCGGCGGGCTCTGGTGAGTGGGGGTAGGCGTGGTGGGAATGATGATTTCGCTCATGATGCACCCTCCTTGAGGGGCTCTACCTGCAGGCCTGTCAGTGCGTTCGATAGGTGCGGGCCTGCGGGGCCAAGATGGCTGGGGAGATGAGTAGGAACCACGAAATGAACGGGTGGTCCCTGGCTCAGAGAAACCTCGTAATCGATCGCGTCACGCAGCAAGTCCAGACCGAGGGCCTCAATATGGCGTGCGGGCGTTGCGTCCAGGGTGACGCGGGCGCCAGGCGTGAGCTTGCGGGCCCGGCGAATGAGGGGCAGGAGCGCTGACTGGCTGAGCCTGGTCAGGCACCCTGTGGTGATGATCCGGATGTCTTGTCCGTCCATGTCGATCTGGACGGTCACGGAAATTTTATGGTCCACTCGTGCAGCCTTCCTCCATAGTAAGGGGGAGGCCGCTGCTTGACCTGTGGTTAAGCGTATTGCACTACTGGTGAGTAGGGAATGTTTTCCCTGATAAATCGCGATTTGCCCGCAAACTCTTAACGTTCGAAGTGCGTGCGACCGGGGCCGTCACCCATCTTCTCCACCAGCTCGGCGGCTAGCTCTCGCAGCTTGATGTTGCGGTGATTCGAGGCTGCGGTCAGGATGTCCACGGCCTCACCTTGCGAGCACCGGTTTTGTCCCATGACGATTCCCACCGCCAAATTGATCACGGTCCGGGAGTTGATAGCGGCGGTCAGATCCTTCTCAACATCGCGCTGACTTTCCAGCCTGAGAGCGAGCTGCAGTGCGCTGGACGCAGCGACAACTTCCTGCTCGATCATTTCGACCGTGGCGGAGTCAAAGGCCCGGGGTTGGTTGGCATAGACATCCAGGCCCGCCGCGGCACCACTCTCAAGTTCCATGGGGACGCCCAAAATCGACAGAATGCCCAGTCGGCGGCAACCTTTCCATACTCTGGCCAGCGTGAATCGGTGCGGGTATCGGGAACGTAGACCACCTTGTTATCCCGCGTAGCGGTGAGGCAGGGGCCATCCCCTTGATGATGTTGGAGTTCGTCAAGGATTTCCAGGAGAGAATCCGACGATGCCATGGGGGTCACACGCTTGGGGCGCAGCAAGGTCACCGAACAGTAGACCTCGTTGCCCCCAGTGGACACGGCCCTGGCCAGGTTACGGGTGAAGACATTGAGGAACTCTGAGATGTCTTCACTGTCCAGTAACAATTGTTGTAATTGGAGGTGAGAAAGATTGTCGGCTTCTTGATTGGTCATGACCCGCTCCTTCGCAGGTGTAGGCCGGCACCCGCGGTTGGATCAGGCCAGGGCTGACCGGCGTCAATCCAGTCTAGTCCTCGACCGTTTCCTTGCCCTCAGGATCATCCCGTTCATTGGGCGTCGCCTCGTCCACCGGTGGGTTCCTGTGGCGCAGGATATCGGCGGCATACGGTACGCGGGGCGGTGCTTGTTCAGCCAGGATTTCGTTGGCTGCCTGAGCCAAGAGGTCTCGCTGGAGGCGTGGGAGTACCAGGGAGTGGTGGAGGAAAGCATCCAATTCGAACTCACTGATGCTGCCACCGATGCTGAAAAAGTAGAGCCACAGACGGCCCTGATCGATGTTAGCTGCACGCATGGTGGTCAGTAACTGCCGGGCCTGCTCGTACCCCACTGAGGCGTCATCGGACTCATGGGACTTCACGATGATTCGCCCTGCTTTTCCCACTCTGTCAGGATCTCGGAGGCCACATCGATCACGCGGCGGTTGCTGTTCCGTGCGAGTTCGAGCAGGCGGGTTCGCGCCATGTCCCGGCTCAGGTGCTCTTGGGCCATGAGCAAACCGGCGGCCATGCCGATCGTGTCCCGGGTAGTCAGCGCGTCGGTCAAAGCCTTGCTCAAGCGGACGGGCGACTCGATGCTCTGCGCTGTACCCAATAGGGTGGCGGCGGCATCAGCCAGCAACCCGAGGAGATGCACCTCGGTCTGGCTGAAGGCATGGGGTTCAGCAGCGTAGACCTTGAGGGCACCCACGTGGCGCCCCCGGTAAATCATGGGGGAACTCAAAACGGATCCAATACCCATGGAAATGGCCGCTTCGATCCAATCCGGCCAGCGCGTTTCCACGGCGGTGTCATCCACCAGCTGCGGGTCGCCGGTGGCCCAGGCGCTCAGGCAGGGGCCTTGCCCCAGATCGTATTGCAGGGTGTCTACTGCTTCCACGGTGGGATCCGTTGAGGCGCTCGACAGCCGTTTGCCTTGGTCATCGAGGATTGAGAAACCCGCCCCTGTTGCGGATGGAACCGTTTGATGGGCAGCCCAAGCGAGCTTGCTCGCAGCCGAGGTGGCGTCCTGCTCATTGAGGATCATCCCGGAGAGGTGGGCGAAAACCCGGCTGAGCTCAACGGGGGTGGATTCGGAAGACATGGTGTGCGTCGTTCATTCGGAGTGGCCGGTCAAGGTGTGTTGGCAGCTGCCCCAAAACTACTCATCACCACCGGCCTCACTGCAGAGAGCCAGCTTGGTGACAAGTGTACCGAGAAAAGACACCTTTTAGGGTGAGGCAGCCGAAGATCGAGAGATAGTGCGTGTCAGAGCTCAAGAACCCGCGCGTGGATCACCGAGCGGTGGTGCAGCGCGGTACGGAGGGCGCGGTGAACGCCGTCCTCGAGATAGAGCGTGCCGTTCCACGAAACGACATGCGGGAAAAGGTCGCCGAAAAAAGTGGAGTCGGCGTCCAAAAGTTTAGAAAGATCCAGCATGGATTGCGTAGTGACCAGGTCCGCGAGGCGGACCTGTTTCGGTGCAATTTTGGACCAGTCAGAGGGTGTGACCAGGCCGTGTTCGGGGTACGGGCGTGAATCGCCCACGGCCTTGAAGATCATTGGTTCAGCCTAATGTGTCGTGCTCCTGCAATGGCGCGCGGTTTCGACGGGGGAATCTTAGGAAACCACACTCAGGGCGGGCCGCGCCAAAGGCAATTGGACGGGGCGGAGATCCTGGTCGAACTGGGCACCCAGGCCGCGCTGGATGAACAGGACGGTTGCATCGGTGCGTTCCCTGTGGGCTCGCTCGCTTTCGGCCCCGTGGCTGCGATCCGCCGTGGACGCAAGGGAGCCGTGCACGAGTTGCGTCAGCTGGGTGGGGTTGGCGCGGGGAAGGTACCCCTCAGACATTGCGCGTTCCAAGATCCCCACTAGGACTCCTTGAAGCTTGCCCACGTGGGCCCCGAGCTTGGCGAAATCCTCGGGGGCGAGCACGGTCTTCATGGCCTCCCCGGGAGGGAGATGACGGCGGCTCATGTCCTCGAGTTGCGCCCGTACGTAGATCCCCAGCTGGTCAATGGGGTTGTCGGTTTCGGTCAGATCCTGTTCGAGGTCCGCCACAAATCGTTCGGTCTCGTCCAGCGCGTAGGCGACGAGCAGTTCCCCCATGTCCGCGAAGTAGTTGTACACCGCGGTGCGGCCCACTCCGGCGGTCTTGGCCACCTGCGTCATGGTGAGGTCCGTGAGCCCCTGGGTGTAGAGAAGCTCTCCGAACGCGGTGAGAATGGCGCGCTGGGTGCGCTCTCGTTGGGCGGCGTTACTGGAGGCTGAAATGCGGGGCATGATGACACCTTATCTGATTCTGTCAGTAAACCGGGGAAGCACTGACGTAGGCGGGTGACGGTCTGTCTTTACATTCAACGGCACGTGCCGCCAGATGTAATCCAGGCGCAGCGTTCTCACTGAGACCTTTCAGGAAACGTCCCGCTCATGCCCTAGATAGGGCGACGCCGCCCGCCCCCGTCCCACCGGGGGGAACCCGGGCGGGCGGCGGCGGCGGACGCGGGAATCACGGATAGGCCGCCAGACCGCCTTGCCACAGGGACTCGAAGGGCAGGTGCGAATCGAGGCGGTGCCGAATACCGGCCGAGATGAAGGCCTTGGCGGTACGGGCAGCGTCGATCTCGGACGCGCCCTTGGCCAGTTCGGCGGCCACGGCGGCAGCCAACGAACAGCCCGCGCCCGAGACCGGGACCTCGCCCACCTTGGGTTCACTGAGTACCTCGAGCTCGGAGCCGTCGTAGAAGACATCTACGGCGTCCGGGCCGGACAAACGCACGCCGCCCTTGGCCAGCACGGTGGCTCCGGAGGAATCGTGGATGCGCTTGGCGGCTTCCTTGAGGTCCTCCACGTTGTCGATTGCGTCCATGCCGGACAATGACAACGACTCGAAGTGGTTAGGTGTCACGAAGGTGGCCAACGGCAGCACCTCAGCCTTGAGTGCCTGGTCCGTGTCCAGGGCTGCCCCGGGCTCCTGACCCTTGCAGATCAGGACGGGATCCAGCACCAGGTGGCGCGGCTTGAGCTCCGTCATGGCCTTGGCCACCGTGTGAATGGTGTCCGGGGAGCCGAGCATGCCGATCTTGACGGCATCCAGGTCATACGCGGCAGAAATAGTCTGCAGTTGATTGGCCAGCGTTTCCTGGTCCACGGGAGTGACGCGGTGGGCCCAATCATTCTCGGGATCGAACGCGACAATGCAGGTCAGCGCCAGGGAGCCGAAAACGCCCAGCGAAGTGAAGGTCTTGATATCCGCAAGCGCGCCGGCTCCACCGGTGACTTCGGAACCGGCGATCGTCATGGCAACGGGAGGCTGCGGGCGGGAAAGTTTAGTCATGGGCATATTGTGCTCCTGTCATCCCCGTGCTCGCGAATTCAACGCAACAGGCGTAACCATTACACTGATCCACGACGCCGGGTGGCAGACGACGTCAGCACCAGTCCCCTTGATTTCGTGGAGAGTTTGTCGTGCCCAATTCCGCCACCCCGGTCAGCCGTGACGTTTCCGCAACCGCG
>JAKDKI010000169.1 GCA_030453435.1 Kocuria sp. | reverse complement strand
TGTCCTCCCCCGCGGTGCCCCACAGGTACAGACCGGCCTCGGAATGGTCGATGCGTAGACCGAAGGCTTCCACGGCGGGGAGTAATTTGGCGCGGCGTTCGCGGTAGAGCGCCTTCTGGGACGCAACGTGGGCGTCATCGGCGAGCGCTGCCCGCATGGCTTCCTGCACGGGGTAGGGCACGATCATGCCCGCGTGTTTGCGCGAGTTGATCAACGACGGCATCAGAGCGGGGTCGCCTGCCAGGAAGGCGGCGCGGTATCCGGCCAGGTTCGACTGCTTGGACAACGAGTACGCGCTCAGCACGAGGGAAAGGTCTCCCCCGGTCACGCGCTCGTCCAGCACCGACGGCACGGGTTCGCCGCCCTCTGCGACGTCCCAAGCACCCCAGCCCAGTTCCGCGTAGCACTCGTCGGAGACGACCACGGCTCCCTGCGCTCGCGCCTGGTCCACGATCTTCTTGAGACTTTCGGCGTCGCGCACGATTCCGGTGGGGTTACCCGGTGAGTTGACCCACACCATCCGCACGCGTGAACGCACCTCGGGGTCCAGGTCGTCCAGATCATCGGCGGCCACAGCCTCGGCACCGGCCAGTTGCGCCCCGATGTCGTAGGTCGGGTAAGCAACGGTCGGACGCGCCACGACGTCCCCCGGACCCAGTCCCAGCAGCAGCGGCAGCCAGGCGACCAGTTCCTTGGAACCCACGGTGGGCATCACGGCGGCCGGGTCCAGGCTGGCGACGCCGCGGCGTCGGGCGTACCAGTCCACGATCGCCTCGCGCAGCGCGGGGGTTCCGTGCGTGGTGGGATACCCGGGCGCGTCCGCGGCGGTGGCGAGCGCATCCTGGATCACGAGCGGTGTGGGATCAACGGGCGTGCCGATGGATAGGTCCACGGTGCCGTCCGGATGCTCAGCGGCGCGCTCACGATAGGGCGCGAGCGAATTCCACGGGTAGTCCGGCAGGTTCAGTCCGAAGGCGCGCGGCTGCGTCACGTTCAGTCCTGATTCTGCGGGGGCAGTTCGGCGATGATCGGGTGGTCCTTGTGGGTGTTCCCCAGCTTGGCGGCACCACCCGGAGATCCCAGGTCATCGAAGAACTCCACGTTGGCCTTGTAGTACTCGGCCCACTCTTCCGGGGTGTCGTCCTCGTAGTAAATGGCTTCCACGGGGCACACCGGTTCGCACGCGCCGCAGTCCACGCACTCGTCCGGGTGGATGTACAGGGAGCGTTCTCCCTCGTAGATGCAGTCCACGGGACATTCTTCGACGCATGCCTTGTCCTTGACGTCCACACAAGGCTGAGCGATCACGTATGTCACGGTAAACGTACCTTTCCTGGTTCGAGGGGATCAGCCAACAGTCTAACCGGGTGGTCAGCGGCGTGCTTGCCGACGGAGTCGGACGATGTAGCGGCCCGTCATAATCACGGCGGCCATCACGGCCACGAAAATCACGGCGAACCACGCGTAGCCGACCATGCCGATGGGCGCGTCCCACGAGGTGACCACCAGGGCCGAGCCGTTCTTGAGATAGGCGTAAGCCCACGAGAGCACATACGTCAACAATCCTGGAACCGCCGCGCCCCAGACGCGGCGGGTCGCGGTGCCGCACCACACACTTGCGAACCACACGAGCGCGCCGGAGAACAGCAGTCCCCACGGCAGCCACACAGACTCATTGACGTACCAGATATTGGCGTGCATCACGGTGGCCACGGAGCCAATCAGCAGTCCCGTGATCACCGTGGTCAGCACCGCTGACAGGGTGGTCGGGCGTGACGACGCCGTTCCGGTCGCCCTGGTCTCGTCCGTCGCGGCGCGTTCGTCCACCGGGTTCGCAACGGCGGGATCCGCAGCAGCAGGCTTAGTGTCGTCGGCGGACAGTCGGCTGGCGGAGTTGTCTCCAGTGGCGGTCTGGTTCACGCGGTCCTCGTTCCCGGTGGAGTTTTGCCACGGGGCCGGGTTCACGGATGTTCGTTCGGTGCTGCTCACGAGTGATCACCGCTGGACGAGTCACCGCTGAGCAAGCGGTAGTGCTCGGTAGCTGTCAATGCCTGCGGAACACCGTTGGACAGTTCGAACGTCTCGGGTGCGTCCTCCGGCAGAACAATTTGGGTGGCGTGGGCCGCCATGGCCGAACGCTTGGTGTCGAGCTCTCCGGCGATCACGGCCTGTTGCCTCTGGTCGGCGGGATCGACGTCGCCCTCGGTGCCCCATACGAGTGGGACGTCCCAGGCTTCCGCGCCGTCGGCCGGTGTCTTGGCCTTGTCGATACCGAGCATCGTGACGTGATGGGTGCGCACGTGGTCGGGGTGACCGTATCCGCCGTCGTCACAGTAGGTGACCACCGCGTGCGGGCGGACGGCTCGGATGGCCGCGGCCACGTGGGCGGCCGCTTCTTCCTCCGTTGCCGATGTGAGGGCCGCAAGAGAAACGTCCTCGGCGGGTTGCGCACGACCGTCCTCGCCCCAGCTCATCCCGGAGTCCTGGTAGCGGCCCAGGCCGTTGGCGAACCCCACGGACTCGTCCAGGGCGGGAGTCTCCCCCGCGAAAAACCTATCGTCGAGACCGAGGGCCGCTGCGGCGTCGTCGAGCTCGCCCACCCGATACAAGCCCAGGGCCGTGCCGTCGGTGTCGGGGCAGCCAGGTTGGCCGACCTCGAGGTAGCTGAGATGAGCTGGGATGACCTCACCGCGTTCACCGCGCGTCATGGTGAGCAGCACGTTGCTGGCACCGTTGCGGGCGTAGTGGGCGATCGAGCCGCCCGTGGCAATGGACTCGTCGTCCGGGTGGGCATGAACCCACAGGATCCGCGCCTCCCCGGGGGCACGGCCCGAGGGCAGCAGCGAATCCACTGCGCCCTCGGTGACCGTGCCCGCTTCGGGGTATTGCGGAGTGCTCATGATCAGACGCGAGCCCGCTGACGAGCAGCCTTCACACGCTCGTTGGCGTCCAGCACGACCTTGCGGATGCGGATGGCCTCCGGGGTGACCTCGACGCACTCGTCCTCGCGGGCGAACTCGAGGCACTCCTCGAGCGTGAGCTTGCGCGGCGGGGTGAGGTGCTCGAAGCTGTCCGAGGTGGAGGAGCGCATGTTGGTGAGCTTCTTCTCCTTGGTGATGTTCACATCCATGTCGTCCGCGCGAGAGTTCTCGCCCACGATCATGCCCTCGTAGACCTCGGAGGTGGGCTCCACGAAGAAAGCGCCGCGTTCCTGCAGGTTGATCATGGCGAACGGGGTGACCACACCGGCGCGGTCCGCGATGAGCGAACCGTTGGTGCGGTACTCGATGTCACCGGCCCACGGCTCGTAACCGTCCGCGTACGACGACGCGATGCCGGCACCGCGAGTCTCGGTCAGGAACTTGGTGCGGAAGCCGATCAGGCCGCGCGAAGGAACCTTGAATTCCATGCGCACCCACCCGGTGCCGTGGTTGACCATGCCCTCCATGCGACCCTTACGGGCGGCCATGAGCTGGGTGATGGCGCCGAGGAACTCGTCCGGGGCGTCAATGGTCATGTGCTCGTAGGGCTCGTGCACTTTGCCGTCGATGGTCTTGGTGACCACCTGGGGCTTACCGGCGGTGATCTCGAAGCCCTCACGACGCATCTGCTCGACCAAGATGGCCAAGGCCAGCTCGCCACGTCCCTGAACTTCCCAGGCGTCAGGACGCTGGGTGGGCAGAACCTTGAGCGAGACGTTACCGATGAGCTCCTTGTCCAGGCGGTCCTTCACCTGGCGAGCGGTCACCTTGGCGCCCTTGACGCGACCGGCCAACGGGGAGGTGTTGATACCGATGGTCATGGAGATCGCGGGATCGTCCACGGTGATCAGCGGCAGCGGCTGGGGATTCTCCGGATCGGTCAGGGTCTCACCGATGGTGATGTCCTCGATACCGGCAACGGCCACGATCTCACCGGGGCCGGCCTGCTCGGCAGGAACGCGGTCCAGGCCCTTAGTGGCCAGCAGCTCGGAAATACGAACGTTCTTCAACTGACCGTCCTGGCGGGCCCAGGCAACGGTCTGACCCTTCTTGAGGGTGCCGTTGAAGATACGCAGCAGTGCCAGACGACCAAGGAACGGGGAAGCGTCCAGGTTGGTCACGTGAGCCTGCAGCACGCCGCCTTCTTGGTAGGACGGTGCCGGGATGTGATCAATGATGGTCTTGAACAGCGGCTCGAGGTCCTCGTTGTCGGGGAGCTCGCCGTTGCCGGGCTGTTCGGTGGAGGCACGACCGGCCTTACCGGAGGCGTAGACCACGGGAACGTCCAGTACGGCGTCCAGGTCCATCTCCGGGTAGTCCTCGGAGATGTCCGAGGCCAGGCCGAGCAGCAGATCCATGGTCTCGGAGACCACTTCTTCGATGCGGGCGTCCGGCCGGTCCACCTTGTTGACCACGAGGATCACGGGCAGCTTGGCCTCAAGGGCCTTACGCAGCACGAAACGGGTCTGGGGCAAGGGGCCCTCGGAAGCATCAACCAGAAGCACAACGCCGTCCACCATGGACAGACCGCGCTCCACCTCGCCACCGAAATCGGCGTGGCCGGGGGTGTCGATCACGTTGATGGTGATGGTCTCGCCGTCGGCCGAGGGGCCGTCGTAGAACACGGTGGTGTTCTTCGCGAGGATGGTGATGCCCTTCTCCCGCTCCAGGTCACCCGAGTCCATGACTCGTTCTTCGACCTCTCCGTGTGAGGAGAAAGCGTGCGTCTGCTGGAGCATGGCATCGACAATGGTGGTCTTGCCGTGGTCAACGTGGGCAACAATTGCCACGTTGCGCAGATCGGCGCGCTGGGCGGTGGTTTCAGACATACGCAAGTCTCTCTTCATAAATCGAGGTAGAGGGGAATCTCAGCGATTCTACTCTTACTGATGGACCTGCTCGTCCACACGTGACCTATCTCTCGCGAGTTCCTTGACGGCAGCCTTGCGCTACCCCAACAATTCCGGCCTGCGCCACGGCTTGTCCTGCACATACTGGTCGACGAAGGCCAGAACCGTCTCGTACCAGGTACGCGCGTTCGCAGGCTTGAGGATCCAGTGGTTCTCATCCGGGAAGTACAAGAACTTGTGACCCTCCACCGCGGTATGTCGCTGCAGATCCGACCACAACTGCAGCCCCTGGGAGATGGGCACCCGATAATCCTTGTCGCCGTGGATGACCAGCATGGGTACTTGAATGTCGCCCACGAACAGGTGGGGTGAATAGTGATCGGCCTGCGAGGGCGCCATCGCTTCTTCCCACTCGGTGTTGTCAGTGGTCGAGCCCATGGTGTTCAGATCCCACAGGGACGCGTGAGTCACGATGCACTTGAACCGCTCGCCCGTGTGGCTGGCCACCCAGTTGGCCATGTACCCGCCGTAGGAACCACCCAACAGGGCCTGCCGCTCGGCATCAATATCCTGGCGTTGCGTCGCAGCCTCCACCAGGGCCATGACATCAGTGAACGGTGCACCACCTAGTTCCTGTTGGCCCCGGTCGATCATGTGCTGGCCGTAGCCGGTCGAGATGGCAGGGTCCGGAAGTAATA
>JAKDKI010000168.1 GCA_030453435.1 Kocuria sp. | reverse complement strand
CAACCGACGAGCCACGACGGCCCGGGGTTGTCGGCTTGTGCTTACGGATAGCCATAATTGATATTCCTCGTTAAAGTGGTCTCCGCTCAGGCGAGCGGACCGCCGAAGATGTCGATGGAACCTTCCCGAAGGGACACGATGGCACGCTTGGTGGCCTTTCGCGTTCCCCAGCCGAAGCGAGTGCGCTTGCGCTTACCGGGACGGTTAAGGGTGTTGACGGACTCGACCTTGACGCCGAAGATCTTCTCCACGGCGTACTTGATCTCGGTCTTGTTGGCCGAGGGGTCCACCTGGAAGGTGTACTTGCCCTCGTCGATCAGTCCGTAGGACTTCTCGGAGACGACCGGGCGAATGATCACATCGCGCGGGTCCTTGTTGTAGATCGCGCTCACTTGGCGTCCTCCTGGTTCTTACCCGTAGCGGACGCAGCAGCAACGAACGAGTCGTAAGCGGCCTTGGTGAAGATCACGTCGTCCGAGACGAGCACGTCGTACGTGTTGAGCTGGTCTGCGTACACGGCGTGCGTGTTGACCAGGTTGCGCACGGACAATGCAGTGACATCGTCACCGCGGTCCAGAACAACCAGCACGTTCTTGCGCTCGGTGACCGAACGCAGTGCTTCCTTGGCGGCCTTGGTGGACGGCTCGGAAGCAGTCACCAGATCGGCAACCACGTGAATGCGGTTGTTGCGAGCCCGGTCCGAGAGGGCACCGCGCAGGGCGGCGGCCTTCATCTTCTTGGGCGTGCGCTGCGAGTAGTCACGCGGGGTCGGACCGTGGACAACGCCACCGCCGGTCATGTGAGGTGCACGGATGGAGCCCTGACGAGCGCGACCCGTACCCTTCTGCTTGAACGGCTTACGGCCAGCACCGGAAACTTCGGCGCGGGTCTTGGTCTTGTGCGTTCCCTGGCGAGCAGCGGCCAACTGAGCGACGACGACCTGGTGAAGCAGTGCCACGTTGGTCTGCGCGTCGAAGATCTCAGCGGGCAGCTCGACGTTTACGGTTTCAGTTGCCATGGCTTATCAGGCTCCCTTCACTGCGGTTCGGACGAGGACGACCGATCCCTTGGGGCCCGGCAGGGCGCCCTTGATGAGCAGCAGGGAGTTGTCGGCGTCAACAGCGTGAACGGTCAGGTTCATGGTGGTGTGACGGGCGTTGCCCATGCGACCGGCCATCTTCATGCCCTTGAAAACACGTGCGGGGTAAGACGCGCCGCCGATGGATCCCGGCTTGCGGTGGTTCTTGTGAGCACCGTGGGAGGCGCCAACACCGGCGAAGCCGTGACGCTTCATAACACCGGCGGTGCCCTTGCCCTTGGTGGTGCCGACGACGTCGACCTTGGTACCGGCGTCGAAGATTTCGACGGACAGTTCCTGGCCGAGCTCGTAGTCAGCGGAATCGGAAGTACGAAGTTCGACGACGTGGCGGCGCGGGGTAACTCCGGCGGCGGCGAAGTGGCCAGCCAGCGGCTTAGAAACCTTGCGGGGATCGATCGCACCGAAGCCGATCTGAACGGCGTTGTAGCCGTCCTTGTCCTCGTTGCGCAGCTGCGTCACGACGTTGGAGTCGGCCTTGACCACGGTCACCGGCACGAACTTCCCGTTCTCGTCCCAGACCTGGGTCATGCCGAGCTTGGTGCCCAGCAGGCCCTTAACCTGGCGTTCGAAAGTGGTAGTCATTGGGGTGCGATCCTTTTTACAGCTTGATTTCGATGTTCACGTCAGCCGGCAGGTCGAGACGCATGAGCGAGTCGACAGCCTTGGGCGTGGGGTCGATGATGTCGATCAGCCGCTTGTGTGTGCGCATTTCGAAGTGCTCACGGCTGTCCTTGTACTTGTGCGGCGAGCGGATCACGCAGTAGACGTTCTTCTCCGTGGGCAGCGGGACGGGTCCCACTACCGTGGCGCCTGCGCGCGTCACCGTCTCAACGATTTTCCGGGCCGAGACGTCGATGACCTCGTGGTCATAGGACTTCAGCCGGATGCGGATTTTTTGTCCCGCCATGGCGTCGTGACTCTCTTTCTTCAAGTACTTCCCTGTGTGGAGCGTTAGCTCCTTGTGTTTTGGCGCTTATACCGCCACTTCACACAGGCTGAATCCGGTAAAACCGGGTTCCTCACCCTGCTGAAGCACCGACACCCGAACTCGGGCGTGTCGCGTAAAACGCAAACACGAGTTCGCACAAATAATTTCATTGGTGTCGATTGGATGGCTATTCACGTGGTTCCCATGGAGACCATGGCTCGTTGAGGCTGCTTCGGTGTACCGGTTCGCCCGACGCGGTCGGGACCTTTTTACGGGCACACGCCGACACGTGAACAACAGCGACCATTCTGCCAGAGGTTTGCACGTCATTGCAAACGAGCCCTTCCCCTCCTCTGAGCGGCCGCGTGCGATCGCCCCTGACGACGGCGCGGCAGCCGGCCGGCGGGTCGTCACGTCCCAGGAGAGCGGGAACGCGTCAGGCCCCGCCAGTACAAGACTGACGGGGCCTGACGCAGTGTGTCGGACTAGCCGACGATCACTTCAGTAATCAGAGGATTACTTGATGATCTTGGTCACCTTACCGGAACCAACGGTGCGGCCACCCTCACGGATAGCGAAGCCGAGGCCGTCCTCCATGGCGATGGGCTGGATCAGCTCAACGCTCATTTCGGTGTTGTCACCGGGCATGACCATCTCGGTGCCCTCGGGCAGCGTGATGACGCCGGTGACGTCGGTGGTGCGGAAGTAGAACTGCGGACGGTAGTTCGAGTAGAACGGGTTGTGACGTCCGCCTTCTTCCTTGGACAGGATGTAGACGTTTGCCTCGAAGTCCGTGTGCGGGGTGATGGAACCCGGCTTGCAGACAACCTGGCCACGCTCGACATCGTCGCGCTTGAGGCCACGCAGCAGCAGACCACAGTTCTCGCCCGCGAGGGCTTCGTCCATCTGCTTGTGGAACATCTCGATACCGGTCACGGTGGTCTTCTGGATCGGGCGGATGCCGACGATCTCGACCTCGGAGTTGATCGGCAGGGTGCCACGCTCGGCACGGCCGGTCACGACGGTGCCACGACCGGTAATGGTGAAGACGTCCTCAACGGGCATCAGGAACGGCTTGTCGGTGTCGCGCTCCGGCTCCGGGATGCTCTCGTCCACGGCCTCCATGAGGTCCTCGACGGACTTGACCCACTGAGCGTCGCCCTCGAGAGCCTTCAGAGCGGAGACGCGCACCACGGGTGCGTTGTCGCCGTCGAAGCCCTGGTCGGACAGCAGCTCACGAACTTCCATTTCAACGAGGTCCAGCAGTTCCTCGTCGTCGACCATGTCGGACTTGTTCAGTGCGACCAGCAGGTAGGGAACGCCCACCTGGCGGGCGAGCAGAACGTGCTCGCGGGTCTGAGCCATGGGGCCGTCGGTGGCGGCAACCACGAGGATTGCGCCGTCCATCTGTGCAGCACCGGTGATCATGTTCTTCACGTAGTCCGCGTGACCGGGGGCGTCAACGTGTGCGTAGTGACGCTTGTCGGTCTGGTACTCGATGTGAGAGATGTTGATGGTAATGCCGCGCTGCTTCTCCTCCGGAGCGGAGTCGATGGCACCGAAGTCGCGCTGCTCGTTGATATCCGGGTACTTGTCAGCAAGCACCTTGGAGATCGCAGCGGTGAGCGTGGTCTTGCCGTGGTCAACGTGGCCGATGGTGCCGATGTTGAGGTGCGGCTTGTTGCGCTCGAACTTGGCCTTCGCCATGATGTGTTCCTCCTAGAACATTGAGGTGAGACTTACTCGACGACTCCGAATGTCCGGAGTCTGCTATCACAGCGCATAGCACTGCTGCAGTCGAAACCTGTGCAAGTCTACTTTGGCTTGAGTGGTTTATCGAAATTTGGGGACGAGTCCCCGGTGGGCTTACTCGCCGCGATTCTTCTGGATGATCTCGTCGGCAACAGCCTTGGGAACCTCCGAATAGCTGTCGAACTGCATCGAGTACACAGCGCGGCCCTGGGTCTTGGAACGCAGGTCGCCAATGTAACCGAACATTTCGGACAGCGGCACGAGGGCCTTCACCAGCTTGACGCCGGTGACGTCCTCCATGGACTGGATCTGACCACGACGGGAGTTCAGGTCGCCGATCACTTCGCCCATGTACTCCTCAGGAGTACGGACCTCCACGGACATCAACGGCTCGAGGAGCACAGGGTTGGCGCGACGAACACCTTCCTTGAACACCATGGAACCGGCGATCTTGAACGCCATTTCGGACGAGTCAACATCGTGGTAGGCACCGTCGAGCAGGGTGGCCTTCACACCGACCATGGGGTAACCGGCGAGAACACCCAACTGCATGGCGTCCTGGATACCGGCATCCACGGAGGGGATGTACTCACGAGGCACGCGGCCACCGGTCACCTTGTTGTCGAACTCGTAGAGTTCCTCGGCATCCAGCGGAAGCGGCTCGAAAGCGACCTGCACCTTAGCGAACTGACCGGAACCACCGGTCTGCTTCTTGTGGGTGTAGTCGACCTTGTCCACGGCCTTCTTGATGGTTTCGCGGTAAGCCACCTGCGGCTTACCCACGTTGGCTTCCACCTTGAACTCGCGCTTCATGCGATCCACCAGGATGTCCAGGTGGAGCTCGCCCATGCCGCCGATCTCGGTCTGGCCGGTCTCGTCGTTGAGGGACACCGTGAAGGTGGGATCCTCAGCGGAGAGCTTCTGAATAGCGGTGGAGAGCTTTTCCTGGTCACCCTTGGTCTTGGGCTCGATGGCCACGAAGATCACGGGCTCGGGGAAGCTCATGGATTCCAACACGATGGGGTTCGCGGATTCGCACAGGGTGTCACCGGTGGTGGTGTCCTTCAGGCCGATAGCCGCGTAGATGTGACCGGCGGAGATCTCGTCCACCGGGTTCTCCTTGTTGGAGTGCATCTGGAACAGCTTGCCGATGCGCTCCTTCTTACCCTTGGTGGAGTTGAGCACCTGCTCGCCGGCCTTGGCCTTACCGGAGTAGACGCGGATGTAGGTGAGCTGACCGTAGAACGGGTGCGCCGCGACCTTGAACGCCAGAGCGGCGAACGGAGCGTTCGCGTCTGCCGGGCGGGTCATGACCTCTTCCTCGTCATTGACGGCGTGGCCCTGCACGGAGAGCACGTCCAGCGGGGTGGGGAGGTAATCCACAACTGCATCGAGCATGGGCTGCACGCCGCGGTTCTTGAACGCGGAACCACACAGCACCGGGTAAGCCCTGGAGTTGATCGTCAGTTCACGGATACCGTGCTTGATCTCGTCCTGGGTCAGCTCTTCACCGTTGAGGTACTTCTCCATGAGCTCGTCGTCGGCTTCTGCCACGGACTCGACCAGCTGGTTGCGGTATTCCTCAGCACGGTCCTTCAGATCCTCGGGGATCTCGCGGATCTCGTACTTGGCGCCCAGGGAAACGTCACCCTTGGAGTCGCCCTCCCACACGAAGGCCTTCATGGTGAGCAGGTCGACAACGCCCACGAAGTCGTTCTCGGCGCCGATGGGCAGCTGCAGAACGAGCGGGGTTGCGCCCAGGCGGG